>NVSI01000001.1 GCA_002401195.1 Alphaproteobacteria bacterium | reverse complement strand
ATGAGGGACCGTAAAGGAGCAGCACAATGGAGAAGGGCCAGCTGATCTCCGCCTTTATCTTGATTTGGCTGTGGTTTTGCTTTTAGAAGGACAGATGTATCAACAACTTCAAGCGAACAGGAAGAGGAACAACACTTATGAGTTCATCAGAACAACTCACCAGGACAAGACTAAAAGCTGAAGCTACAAAAGTTGATTTTTTTACTCTTGTAAGAGGAGAAAGCGATTAATGGAAAATTGCAAAGTGCGCGGAGGAACGACAAGCTCGACAACGGATTTTTTGGCGTTCGCACGAAGGGAGAGGCGTTTTGCACGCCCGCTTTTTCGGATTTCAATGGTGGATAAATTAGCCAAGAATAATCCCCGCCCGTGGAATAAAGCTCTCTGTCTTTTTCACAAGGTCCAGATGAAAAGGGACAGATGATATTCCGTGGGGTTCTCTGACTTGAAGTCCAGGGAAATGATGAACGTATTGACCTGATGAAAGTTCGTTAAACATTCTTTGCGCGTATGTGGTGTCACACACTTGTTTTCCAAGGTAACGCCTTAGTTTTTCATTTTTAAGAGGCGTGATACCAAGTGGGATTTTAAAATCGTGAAAAAATTGATACTCAATACGGTCGCTCATGTGGTTTGGTTCGATTTCTTGGCATTTTAAAAAACGCTGAGAGAAATGATCTTTGCGGGCAGGGGATTGTCTTTTCTTTTTCGTGTCGTTTGAAAAAAGATAACGCAGGCGGTAAATGTCAGGGAGGACATCATCAATTGTTTTATTGATGTGCTGTAATAAGAAGTCTTTGTTTGATAAGTCGTCAAAATAAAGGGTCATTATTTGCTTTCTTATCCCTTCACCTTCGGAAAGATGGCAAAAGGCACCGTTAAATTTATGAGAGACGGTGGGAAGAAATTCAGACACTTTTATAAGGTAGGCAAGAGTAGAAAGTTTTTTATCCATTTCGTGAATGAGGCCATCGTGCGTTATTTCATAAATTTTTTGATTTTTYGCGCTGGCGTTGTCATTCGCGGCGCCGTGGGATTGTTCTTGTGACGCGGGGTTAATGATGGATTGATGRMTGTGAATAGGAAGAGATTCAAGGAGGGCGTCCGTATCACAAAAAATGGTCAACATATTTTCAATAGTTGTTACAAATTTATGATTGGGAATAAGCGTAGGGTCACTGGGTAACATATCCTGTATTGACGGATTTTTTTGAACGGCGCGTCCGAATTCTTTTTTAAATGCGCTGCGCGTTCTGTGATTTAATACATCTCCCATATGTCAACGTTATAAGCTGCCTTACGATTCATCAAGGGAATTTTCATCTCTTGCCACAATATATTTTCTCGCGCAGGATGAAAGACATGGATATACAGTTTTTTGAATTTGGAAATATGTTTGGCCGCCTTGAGGTCGTGTTAATGGCAATGGCGATATCTCTTGTTTTTGCTTGTCTTTCTTGTGGTGTATTGCGCCTAAGGAAACAATCATGTTTTGCCGTGCCTGTGGCGGAAATGCTTTTGCGACCTTTGGCTGTTTTATTGGTTGATAAATTGAACAGAACGAAAAGAGCGCCAATCTCTCTTATTATTCGGGGAGCGATCGTTGCGTTGATTCTTTTTTGTGTGGCTGTTGCGGCGCTGCTTACTGTGCAATCCTTTTTACCTGAAAACCTCAGCGATCTTGTCTTTCTTGTGCTTTTGCTCTCGCCTATCGCGCCTTTGTTTCTGGGGCTTGAGCTGTCAAAAGAAAAGCCGAGTGAAGGGGCGTATCGTCATGCCTCGCAAGCGTTAAACAGGAATATTATAAAGGTGGACGCCGCGGGACATCGGCGCAATGTGTTTGATGTGTTTGCGTTATCATTATCGGAATGGATTATCGCACCGGCCTTGTTTTATTGTATTGGTGGTATTGGCGCGGCCTATTGTTATTGCGTGATTTCTCTTTTATGCCRCATAGCAGGGGAAGGCAAAGACACACGGTTATTCCTGTCGGTTTTTTGGTATGTGTATCGGTTGCTTTCGATTGTGCCGCGTATGTTTGCGTCGGTCATTGTTATTCTTGCCGGGGTTTTTACACCAAAGGCGCACCCGTTCTACGGCGTTGGCGTTCTGCTCCGCGCTGGAGGAGTAGCCAGTGTTTATGCGCATGTTTTGGGTGTGACGCTTGGCGGGGCGTATCAAGATCGCCATGGTCAGGCGATTGATCGTCCATGGGTTGGTAGAGATGGGGCAACGGCAAAATTATCCCATGTGGATGTCATCCGAGGATGCTTTTTACAAGGGATTTCAATCTTTTTTTCCTGTGCGTGTTGTGTTTTGTATTTAAGCTATTTTTCTGCCTAGAAACCAGGCTATTGTTTTTTTAGTCTTGTGTTTTTCATAAAATTTGTGCTACTTCATGGTGTAAATAAATATGAAAAGGATTTGGCGTGCAGATTAATGAAACTCCCCTTTATGAAGAAATTTTTAATTCTGTGATGGAAGGCAGCTCAACATTACGCCATTCGTCTAGCGATAGCGGGAAAATACGTGTGTTATCTTTTTTAAAATCTTGGCAAGATTCAATGGGGCTGTATGAGTTTATTTTAGACCCAAAACTCTCTGCTGGATATACGCGGGTTATGGCGGCTGTTTTGGACACAAACCCACGCTCAGAGCGGATGAAAAGTAAGATCAAGCATGTTCATATTCTGGCGGTTAATGAGACAACAGGGTTTGTTGATCTTCTTAAYGTACAAAAAAAACGTAARGACCTGGAAGGATTTTTATCACCAGAGGGGATGGAGGCTGTGCTATCGGATAATGCGCAAGATCCTTTCCCAGTCTGTTACGCGTCGGACAACAAACATATCCCTATTAAAAGTAGAATGGAATCTTTGTCAGAGTTTTGTGAACTTTTAAATAGGAAGGTCGCAAGATCAAGTAATATTATTTTGAATAGTAAGATGTTTTTGAAAAGGGCAAATGGCGTTGCGTCAACCATCCCGGGAGGGGCACGAATTCGTAAAAAGGCTCACTCCGAAGCTGAACGAATTTTTCAGTGTCGCCTGAATCAATGCATCATGAATATTATGCCTTATATTGATCCAGGAGTCATAAAGTGGGCGGAGTCCGTTAATCAAGAGGATATCGTCATAAAAAAATACGGATCGATCGCAACATTTAATAAAATTATGGGGTTTGATGGTCAGACAGAAAGGGAATACGCATATGCGGCTTACTTACAATATTCAAAGTTGGGGATACTTTATTGGGATGAACCGATTTGGGATGACATTATAGAGGGGCAGTCTCCGATTAAGGTTCTCTCTAAAGATCTGGGTGTTAAGCCAGCGACAATTAAGCATTTGTGCAAAAGGTCGGCCGTTTTTTGTATGGGAAAAAACACGCGCCGTTACGCAGTATTTTTAGATGCGCTTGACCTTGCATTCTGGCCAAATTCAAAAGAAGAGCTGGCCTTTTTTCGAGATGTTGTGGAGGTCGCAAAAATTTATAGCGAAGGATTCTCTCGTAACCCTTATGAAGTTGTTAAAGACTGGGTTAAGCAAAATAAATCATTGAAAACGTGGGATGGTGATTATGCGTGGAGCGCCTTGTTTGGTGTGATTTTGAAAAAACAACTGAAGAACGTTTCTGAAGAAGGGACGACTGTGACAGCGGAATTTATGGAGGCCTATAACCCTAAGGATGTTTATTCAGATAGTGTTCAAAGGTCGGCCATAAATCAATATAAACGAGACATATTTGACATTAAAGATATGAAGGCCGACATTCACAAAAAACTCATCATGCCGCAAGTTTTTTTGAGCTTAGAGGCGGCAGGACTTATTGTACAAGACACATCCATTGTGACAGGCATTGCAGATACTGTGTCTTTGGTTTTATGGTCAGGGATGCTTCCTTCCGATCAGATTTCATCAAGTGCATATTGGCATAGTCCGCGAGTGAACGTTTCAAGGCGCTTTAATTCAGCTGTGCAGGGTGAAGATCCGAAATATAATAAATGGGAACCATTGTTCGAAGATGAATTTTGGGAATCTAAAAATGGCGTACGTTTTCATTCTTTGTTTTCTACAAAAGCCTTAGAAGCCGAAGGGGATGCGATGATTCATTGTGTCGGCAGTTATTCGCATAATTGCATGATGCATAATTATCATATTTTGAGCCTGAGAGATGAACATGGCGAACGCCTTTCTACTTTGACCGTTAAAGATTTTCTTAAGGATGGAAAACGCTATGTTCAAAANTATACAAAATAGGGGGGTGAAGAATACCGCGCCGTCTTCGATGGTAATGAGGGCCACAAAGCAGTTTATTGATACTGTCGATGAAGGCCAGGATATAAAACCAAACTGGAAAGCAATGGATGCGATACGGGGTGAATATAAGGCCAATCAAATTGCCAATTCTGTGGGGTATGATTTTAGAGACAAGGATCAAACTCAAGCTGTTTTAGATGTTTATAGACCATGTTTGCCAAAGAAAATTTTCTCTAATCAACCGAAAATTATTGAAACTTTTTGTGMWYRRWTMWYRKWGTMRKMWATAKWMWYTRAAWKTKKRGMRGGWTWWGNTTWTASYCMRSKKKKKCNTKCTRRAAATGAAAAATATGTATCTGCGCCCTCTCATAAGAAAAATAATGTTTTGAAAAATAGGATCGTATGATTAAAAAAAATATAAAAACGGCAACAATTCAGACCGATTTTTCGAATGAAGTGGATGTGCTTGAGAACTTAAATTCTGCGGATCTTCCCGTGACTATTCAATTGAACGCTCAAAGCGCACAAGAAATAGCGAAACATATTTCTCAATCGATTTCAAATTTGCCGCATGATGATTTCATGCCTGATGTTCACGTGGAATCGAGAGAGCAAAGAGATGAAATTTGCCGTCCGGCAGAGGCGCTTCCAAAAATTGTAGAAACATTACCGGCGCATGATTTTTTGTCAGGCGTGAAATGGCATAAAATCAAAGATTTGCCAGGTATGGCTGTGTCGCAGATTCGAAAAATGGGGCGTGATACTTTTGAATCCTTTGATTGTTTTCAAGAGTTTTCAGAGGCGCAACGCGCGCAAGGGAAAGATCCGTTGGCAGAGGTTTTGGTTCTGTCCGAATTCTCACATGATAAAACATCCGTGAACTATATAGCGAAAATGATTGTTGAAAACGGTGTTCAGATCGACGTTGGCAATATTGATTATGGACATCGAATGCAAGGTTATAAGCCTGATATTATCATTATGATGACGGAAAATTATACGTTTAAGCTGGTCCGAGATCGTGTTGAAAACGGATCTCCTGTCGATTTGAACTCTATCTATGCATGGAAGGGCGGATTAAAACGCTATCCTCAGGTGATTCCGAGTGGTCCTCAATTAAAAATATCATAAATGATGGGGGAAGTATTGGGTATCGGTGGCTCTCGAGCAGGATAGATATTGATAGTCATTAACGTTTGTTTTTGTTGATTATTTTATTGATGGAAAAATCAACTTACCCCCAATTATACCCCCAAATTGATTTTTCAACTACGTTTTGTGGGCTTAATTATATATGCAATCGACATATTAGATTGTCCAATATAGTGTGAGTATATCCAACCTCAATTATAAAGACAAGATTTTATGCCGATACAAAAATATATTGATGATGTTCAAAAAGAATTCAAAACAGGGGTTGCACGTGAACATACCTACCGCCCTGCTTTAAAAGGATTGATTGAATCAATCTTACCTGATGTAAACGCCATGAACGAGCCTGCACAAATTGAATGTGGTGCACCTGATTATATTTTAAAACGTCGTCAAATTGATATTGGTTATATAGAAGCCAAAGATATTGGCGTGCCATTAGATAAAACAGAAAAATCCGAACAGTTAAAACGATACCTTGGGTCATTGGACAATCTGATTTTGACCGATTATTTGGAATTTCGTTTTTTCTTACGCAAAGAAAAAGTAGCCGTTGTCCGCATTGCGGAAGTTGTTGATGGTGTAATCACGCCCATTTCTGAAAATTATGATCGCTTAAAAACACTTCTACTAGATTTTGCGTCATTTCAAGGTCAAACAATTAAATCTGCCAAAAAACTTGCGTCCATGATGGCACATAAGGCAAAACTGATGAAACACGTCTTTATGTTGGTTTTAACAGATGAAAAAGAAAGCACACTAAAAGATCAATTAAAAGCATTCCAAGATATTCTTGTGCATGACATGGACGAGGAGCAATTTGCCGATGTCTACGCCCAAACAATCGCATACGGTTTATTCACGGCACGATTGCATGACGCAACGCCTGATAATTTCTCACGAAGCGAAGCCTTATTGCTTATTCCCAAATCCAACCCATTCTTACGCCAATTATTTTTATACGTGGCAGGATCGGAATTGGATGAACGGGTTGTTTGGATTGTTGATGCCTTATGCGAAGTATTCCTATTTTCCGATTTGGATAAAATATTAGAAGATTTTGGAACTGCCACAGGGCAAAAAGACCCTATCTTACATTTCTATGAAACATTCCTTGCTGAATATGATTCTAAATTGCGAAAGGCGCGTGGAGTATGGTACACGCCAGAACCCGTGGTCAATTTCATTGTCCGCGCGGTTGATGATGTTTTGAAAATTCATTTCAATTTACCAAACGGAATTGCCGATAAATCTAAAATTAAAATCAAGGTAGAAAGTGACCGCTCTGGTAAAAAAGGAAAAATTAAAGATGAGATAGAAGTCCACAAGGTACAGTTATTGGACGTTGCCACGGGGACAGGGACATTCATGGCAGAGGCGGTAAAACAAATCTGGCAGAAATACCAAGGACAACAAGGTATATGGAGCAGTTACGTTGAAAATGATTTATTGCCACGCCTGCACGGGTTTGAATTATTAATGGCCTCATACGCCATGTGTCATATGAAATTGGATTTATTGTTGACCGAAACGGGATATAAACCATCAAACCCCAACAATCCACCAAGGGTGGGCGTGTATTTGACCAATTCATTGGAAGAACACCACCCTGATGCCGATACGTTATTCGCATCATGGTTATCCAAGGAAGCCAATGATGCCAGCCGTATCAAACGCGATATGCCCATCATGGTGGCGTTTGGGAATCCGCCATATAGTGTGAGCAGTTCCAATAACGGTGATTGGATCACAAGTATAATGAAAGGTTATAAAAAGGATCTAAACGAGCGAAATATCAATCCATTATCAGATGATTATATTAAATTTATTCGTATGTCAGAACATTATATTGRAAAAAATGGGTCAGGCATTGTTGCCATGATTACCAATAATTCATTCATTGATGGTGTAATTCACCGCCAAATGCGCAAACATTTAATGGAAACATTTGATACGATTTATATCTATGACTTGCATGGAAGTTCCATGAAACAAGAAACAGCACCTGATGGTTCAAAAGATGAAAATGTGTTCGATATTCGTCAGGGTGTCTGTATTTTTATAATGGTTAAGAAGGAAAGTAAGAATAAAAAGCTAGCGGATGTTTATCACTTTGATAGCTATGGACGTAGGCAAGAAAAATATAATCTTTTAGAAGCCACAGATATTAAAAATACTAATTTTGTAAAACTGAAATGTATAGAGCCTAATTATTTTTTTGTGCCTTTTAACAATGATAAATTCATTGAATACACAAATTATTTTAAAATTAATGATTTGATGACTAGTTATAGTACAGGAATACAAACAGAGTTTGATGAGTTTACTATATCTTTTGATAATAAAGAAGCTGAAGTCAAATTACGAGATTTAAAGCAAATTGAGCCTGATGGAATACTTTCTAAATATGCTATAGATCGCAAGAACCTACATAAAGTACAACGCTCTAAATGTGATGCAATGGAGAATGATCCATATATCTTAGAGATACTATATCGCCCGTTTGATAACAGATCATCTCTATACACTGGAAAATCAGGTGGGCTGATGGGGAGACCAAGACACAATATTACAAAACACTTTTTTGATGATGGCTTAGGATTCGTAATGTCACGGCTTCAGAGCACATTCGACTTTCAACATATATTTATAAGTAAAGCAATGGCAGAGCGATGTTCGGTATCTTTACAAACAAAAGAAACAAGTTATTCTTATCCACTATATTTGATTAACGATGACTTTTTTCAAGGTGAAAAAATTCCAAATCTTTCACCTAAAATTTATGCCACGATTAAAAAATCAATTCCTGATGTGACGCCTGAAACTTTGTTTGATTATATTTATGCCGTTTTGCACGCGCCGAAATACCGTGAACGATATGCCGAATTTTTAAAATCGGATTTTCCGCGTATTCCCTATCCTGATGATGCGAAAACATTTGATGCGCTGGCCGCGCAAGGGGCAAAACTCCGCGCCTTGCATTTGATGGAATCCTCTGTGTTGGACATACCCATCACAACCTATCCCGTTGATGGGACACACGAGGTTGAAACGATAAATAAAAACAGCTATCGCGATGGCAGGGTATATATCAACGAAACCCAATATTTCGGTGAAGTACCACAAGTTGCATGGGAATTTTACATTGGCGGATACCAACCTGCACAAAAATGGTTAAAAGACCGCAAGGGACGCAATATATCTGTTGATGACATTATGCACTACCAACGCATAATAATCGCCCTCCGCGACACCGCAAGCGTGATGCAAGAGATAGATAAAATAAACTTTTTACCAGAGGGGGAATGATGAGAAGAGATAAAAAACTTATGCATGAAATTTTGGTATATCTTGAAAATTACGATTTTCACGAAGATTTGCCACTTGAAATGCATACCAAAAATAATGGGTGGGACAGCCATTTGGTCGATGAACATATAGATTTATTGGAAGATGACGATTTAATTGAGCATTTTACAAAAAACAGAACACTTGCAGATGAATACAGACACTTTCGACTTACAATGGCGGGTCATGATTGTCTTGAAGAATTAGATGCATCTATTTTGAAAAAAATAGGTTGGAAAATTTTAGACGTTTCAGGAAAATGCACATGGCTTATCGTGGGGGCGGGAATAACATGGTTTGTAACTTTTACTTTAAGTAAATTATACGGAGGAAAGTAACGATTATATCATGACCGAAAAACAGAAACCAATTAACGATTTTATTAATGATCTTTACACTACGAAGTCCGCACGTTTTTGTGCTGAACGAAGGTTACGGCATAAACAATTACTTTCGCATATTACAATTTCTTTTTTATCGGCATATATAATTTGCGTTGGAGCATTGCCATTTTATAATTTGCCAGTAGAGTTAAATGCATCATATTTGCAGTTCGCGACATTCGCACTTTCAATTTTTCTATTAGTCATTTCTTTATTAGAAATAGGCACCAATAGGCTAAAATTGGCCAATTCACTACATGAAAATGGTATTGAAATAAATAATCTCTATAAAGAGGCGATGCTCTGCAATAAAGATAAGTCTAAAATAGATCAAATTCGTGAAAAATATGACAAAGTTGTGTCCTCATGCACATACAACCATGAAAAGATTGATTATTACGAAGTGAAAAAAAGAAATACTCATCATGGTTTCTGGAAGCGTGTGCCATATAAATTTTATTATTTAATTCAATGGGTTTTATATTACGGGCTCTATTGGTTTCTCATATTCTTCCCTCCAGCCTTTTTGTTTTTAATTTTAATGAAATAAACGATAGAATATTTACATGACGGATATTATTAAATGGAAAAACTATGGCGATAAAGAATGTATTGAGGCATGGGATAAACTTGTCGAACAATATTCATCAACCGATTTGATGTACGCCGTTTATGGCGGTTTTGTAAAAGGTGATATTGATATTTCCAGCAACATTTCAGGCGACATGGATCACGATACACCCATCCCCTATGTTGATTTAATGGCCAATGGTGGTGACGTTGATATTTGCGAAAACTGGATTAGTCGTAAGTCATCTATACCACTATCGCTAGTTCAAAACATTTTGGATAATCAAGAAAACTTAAAAGCCAAACTATCGGAATTGAAGGATATATATACGCTGGACGATCTTAATCATCTAAAAATGGAAGTGCATATGGAGTGGAAAGAGAAATAACCCTTTACTTCACTGCCCGTTTCCCAATTTCTGCCAATAGCGTTTCCATTGGTATCGATTGTAAATCCCTATTACTTTCACCAATTCCAAAGATAGCTTCCCTTTGCTCATCCTCCGATAGTTTGGCGTATGAATTATAGGTTGTCATGGCGTGTTCATGGCCTATGTTTTGGCTTAGTGCTTTAAATTCATATTGATTAAGATTCTTTAATCCCCATTTTATTATCGAGTTTCGGAATAGGTGAGGGTTAAAATACGGCAATCCAACAGCAAGAAATGCTTTTTTGAATATATCGCGCACAGGTTGGGCATTTGCCCAATGCTCTTGTGATAACCCAACCGCCTCAAATGCCATTGTTTCTGCGCTGGTTTCAACACGCGTTTTAGGAAATAAAGGATCATTAGGTTTAAAATTCAATTTTTTATCAATGTGATTAATCCAATCAATAAATATAGTTTCAGCAATCGGCAATGGCTGGCTTACAAAATAAGTTGAAATGCCTTTACGGTTTTTGGTACGGACAATCTTGGGGTCTTGCCATACACTCTTTTTATCAATATCGATATGTTTGCGTTTCAGGCTAACCAGCGCATCATCGCGAACACAGGTTAAAATCATAAAGGCAAAGATAGCCCGATCCCGTTTTTCAATATCGGTTTTAAACGGCATTGCCTCTAATGCCAATTTTAATTCATCCAATGATGGTGGTGTTTTCTCTTTTGACGCCCTTGCCGAACGATTGGCGTTATTTGATAGGCGAAGATATTGAACGGCACGTCCATCGACCTTACGCATATATTGAGGATGAATTGCCAACCATTCAAAAAATTCCCTAATGTTTTTTAATGTTGAGCGTACAGTTGAAACACTCAATAATTCACCATCTTGATTTTTTCGTTTTTCTAACCATCGTTTAAATGATTTGGCCTGTTCAGCGTCAAAGGTTTTGAACCCCAAATGATGGGTAAAATTTTCAAATAAATTGATATTACTCCATACCGTACGAACGGTTTTTGGATCACGTCCTCTGCCGTGTAATAAGGCTTCCTCATACTGCTTTTTTATTGTTTCATTTATTGGGTTAAATTCAGGCATAGTTGACCCTCCTCATTACTTTGACATTTACGCTGTGATTCCTGCTCCCCATTAGGTGTGATTACGGGAGCATTTTTCTTTGGATATAAAACGTGATTTTTTGACCATTTTTTACCGCTAACCATCTTATTTATTCGGGTATTACACACGGGGCATTTACCAAAAACACGGACGGTTTTATTGGGTTCTTTACGTGACTTAATGGATGATGCTATTGGTTCTCTTGGAAGTTGGCATTTACAACAAAAAAGTTCACCTTCAAGGCATGGTTTTTTTCGCTTTTGATTTTTGTTATTCAAAAATTTAGCAAGGCTCGATCCATGAACAAGATATTGCCGACCCGCAATTATTCGAACTAATCCCTCATTCCTAATCCATCGGAAAACAGTATCTGGTGTGATGCCATATAAATCCGCTATTTCATAAACGGTATATGTGTAGTCATGCCGTATTTTATTTGTTGGGTAGGTGTTTTTTGACACATTATATCCCGTATGAATTGATAAGTGTACGAATGTCATCAACACGCCACGCGGTTATATTGGATGATAATTTAACAGGTTTGGGATATGTGCCTGATTTGACTCCTGTCCACCATGTTGATTTGCTAACGGGGAATAATTTTAAGACTTCGGGTAATCTTAAAAAGCCAGTTTGGGAAAGTTGTGTTTGTGTCATGTCGTTTACCTCTGTTTGATTGAACATGAGGCAATGTTATGACGTGTGATTTGGTTTGTGGCCTAATTCGGTTAAGGTAAAACCGTATTCGGTTAAGTTTCCTTACCCCAAGTATCAGGCAAGTATTCTTTTGATTGGTTTAACCATTTTCTGATCGTATCCTCATCAACCGACAATCCCTGCAATTCCAGATCAGAAGCAATTTCTCTGGCTGTTGAATTTCGAGAAGCGTTTGGATTATATTCATAGTTCGTCAAAGTTAGACCCAACAATATTTTAAGTAATGATGTTTTTTCTTTTGTGTTTAAATCAGATTTATTATGGATGGGTAATTTCAAACCATCAATTACATTGCGTTGATCAGCGATGAGTTTATCGGCCTTGCCTACATTACCATTATTTAGTTTTAACAAATCGTCATATTGTTTTTTCCAATCAACGGTATTTCCTTTGCGTTTCAAAACTTGTCTATCTAATTCAAGGGGTGCTTCAAATCCATTATCCTTTGCCCATTTTATAAAARGAGAAGGAAGTGCGGGGTCATAAAGTTTTTTCCATTTAACAGATCGTTTTGCTAATTCAATTATCTCATCAAATTGTTTTCTCAAATCACTAAGAGGGGCGGAACGTTTTAGGCTGGAATAGTTGACAGTTTTAGGATCTTTACCATGTATAAGTGCAATTCCTTCTTCGATGCTCCATTCCTGCATTTTTGACCAATAGATAAAATCAGCATCCGCGWGCGTCTTATGATAAAAATGTTTAGCTTCCTGTTCTTCTTTCGCCTTCTCATATTCTATATTGTAAAGACCTTGTATCATATCACCGTCATAAGAGTTTAGAAGTGTCATATATTCATCAACATCTTTTTTTAATGTGGCTATGTATTCTTCGTTATATGTAACTTTGTTTCCATGATAACCATTATCGTACCTTTTTAATTCAAACGCATTTGGATGTTTTTTATTCAAAAGGTATTCTCTTTTATCTAATTTAGGAATTTTAATTGCCATTACTTAACCTCATCCAAATAATTTGCCCATTCCTGCATCATGACAGTGCGTTCATCCAAAAACTTTGCTCTGTCATAGGCGCGATCAACGGCATTGCGTGGGGCGTGGGCAAGCTGTCTGTCGACTACTTCGTGACGATAGCCTAGTTTTTCTTTAATTGTGCTTAATCCCAAGGCTCTAAATCCGTGACCTGTCATGCGGCCTTTATATTTCATGCGTTCTAATGCCTTTAACACGGTATTATTGCTCATATGCTTTTTATGGCCAAGTTGGCTTGGAAATATATAATGGCTATGCGGTGATAATTCTTTTAATTCGGTCAAAATACTCAAAACTTGATTGGACAGGGGGACTATATGTTCATTTTCCATTTTCATGCGCTCTGCGGGAATTCGCCATTGTTTGTTTTTGATGTCAAATTCATCCCATGTTGCCTCTATCATTTCACTTGTGCGGACAAAGGTAAGCATCAACATTTTAACGGCCAATTGAGTGTGTCGATATAAACGGGCGTGATTTTGTTCAAGCGTTTGTACGAATTTGGGAATTTCATTGATCTCAATACATGCATGGTGATGTTTTTTGTATGGCTTTAACGCTCCTTGTAGGTCTTGTGCGGGGTTTCTTTTCGCTTTGCCCGTGACGATGGCATAGCGAAAGACTTGCCCACATAGCCCTCGTAAACGCCCAGCCAATTCATGCGTGCCGCGATTTTCGACCTTGCGTAAGGTTTCCAATATATCTGGAGCCTCAATATCCATGATAGGCATTGATCCAAAGGCAGGAAATAAATCACGTTCAAATCTTGATAAAACGGTTTTCTTGTATCTGTCCGTTTTGTCGCTGAAATGATTTTGCACCCATTCCAATGTAACAGTTTGAAATGAATTTTCAGATTCGGATAGCTTTTGACGTTTTTCCTGTTTCTTTTTTAAGGAAGGATCAATTTTATTAAGGATAAGTTTTTTTGCTTCTTCTCGTTTTTCTCGGGCATTTGCCAAGGATAAAAGGGGGTATTCTCCGAATGATAATAATTTCTCTTTACCCCCAATACGATATTTCATACGCCAGTATTTTTTGCCATTGGGCTGCACGAACAAGAGCAAACCGCCACCATCCGCCATTTTAAAAGGCTTTGATTCGGCTTTAGCGTTCTTGCATGCTTTGTCGTTTAATTTCATTTGGGGGTATAATTATATCCGTTGTTTTGCTATACCCCCAACTATACCCCCATAATTTTTGGATGTCAAAGAATGGCACGGGATGGCTTTGGACTGTTTCTAGTCTAAAACTGTTTGCCTGCTTATGTTTTACGGGTGATATTGGATAGGGATGGATTGGCGGTTGGCTCCTCGAGCAGGATTCGAACCTGCGACCAATTGATTAACAGTCAACTGCTCTACCGCTGAGCTATCGAGGAATACCAATGAGGAATAGAGATACTGATTTCGGGGTGCCCTGTCAATTCCAATTTTCTAAAATTTCAGGATTTTTTAAATCATTCAAATCATACGGCGTGCCTTGGTAAACAAGGTTGATCCAATTCATAAATAAAAGGTTGCGATGCGCGCGCCAATTCATTGTTCCATCAAAGTTTTTTGGCGCTGATGTGTCTTCGCCGCGTGATTTGTCGCGCTCATATTCGTTTTGGAGCGTGTCACGGTCATATTCCAAGTGATTGAACATGAAAACCTGTCTGGATGCGCTGTCACATAATAGGGCTGTGCCTAGATCCCCAGACGTTAAAAGAGGTTCAAGCGCGGCGGTATTTTTGATCTCATCTGCGTTGCTTTCGGTATAACGAGAGACAGGAATGTTAACGCAATCATCAAATCCGCGTGTGATGGGGTGTGCATATGTGTCACGTTTATGAGGGAATACGCCGAAAATTTTGTCTTTATGGAGCGTTTTTCCAATGCCGTGAAAATGGTGGAGGGCGGCTTGGGCGCTCCAACAAATATAAAATTGGCTGAATGAGTGCGTTTTGGCCCAATCGAAAAATTCGGTGAGTTCGTCCCAATACTCAACATCTTTGAAATCCATATGTTCAACAGGGGCGCCCGTGATGATAATTCCATCATAAAAATGAGATTCGACGTCTTTGAATGTTTTGTAAAAACCCAAAAGATGCTCTTCGCTTGTATTTTTCCCCATATAGCTTCCAGTGCGAAGGAGAGTGAGCTCAATCTGAAGCGGGCTTGTTCCCAAAACACGTGCGATTTGTGTTTCGGTTGTGATTTTATCGGGCATTAAATTGAACAAGGCAATGCGTAAAGGGCGAATATCCTGACGGATCGCGGTGGTTTCATCCATCACGTCCACACGTTCAGAGATAAGAATGTCTTTGGCGGGAAGGCCGTTTGGAATTTTGATTGGCATGGTACAAATACTTTATAAAAGTTTTTGGAGGCACGAGCGAGAATCGAACTCGCGTACACGGATTTGCAATCCGCTGCATCACCACTCTGCCATCGCGCCATATTCGGTGTGTTGCCATTATCTAGCACTCTTTATTTGAAAAATCTATGGCAAAATTCATCTCTAGCGGTGATTCGCAAAATGAAGTATAATTTTTACAAATCAGAACCGCATACTCATGCGGATGTTAAACCATAAGAGACGAGTGATGAAAAAATTGCCATTAATCGCTATAACGGCGTTGAGCTTTGGATGTTTTAATCTTGGGATTGTTGCGCACGCACAAACGCCTCTTCCTTTGGTGAAACCTCCGTTTATTGAGCTGGATGCGGCGGCGGCCGTGTCCTTGGGTGATGCAATCCGCGAGGCGATTCGGACGAATCCAGATATTTTATCGTCGTTAAAGTCTGTTGAATTGGCGGTCGAGAACATTGATTTGGCGCGCTCGGGCTATCGCCCTGATGTTGCGGCAAACGTGAGCGTGACGCATCTTCAAAATGATACGGATACACAAGGTGACTGGAAAGGGAATACGGCCAAGAGCGCAGGCGTATCATTGACACAGCCCTTATACAGGGGCGGGCGAACAACGGCAGAAATTGAAGAAAAGAAAGCATTGTTTAATGCAAGTGAGCTGGCTTTTTCAACGGATGTTCATGATAAAATCACTGAATCTGTGTGGGCGTATATGAATGTGTTCGAATCGCTAGAAAGCGTGAAGGCAAATAAAAATAATAAAAACAGACAAAATGAACGTTATAAGGCGGCGAAGGCAGGCGCAAGCGCGGGAGAGCTTACGCGGACGGATGTGTCGCAAGCGCGGGCAAGGTTTGCCGAGGCAAAGGCCGWATATATCGTATCCAAGGCGTCTTTGGACGTGGCCTATTCAAATTTTCGCAAGGTTACGGGCATCAGGGATGATCTCGATTTATCTTATCCTCAACTTGATTTAACGATTCTCCCTGAAAGCTTAGACGAAGCCTTGCTTATTGCTGAACTTAAAAACCCAACATTGCGCGCCGCCTATGAAAAAGTGAGAGCGCAAGGATATTATACCAAACAAAAAAATGGATCCTTTATGCCAGAAGTGAATTTAGGTGCGTCTTTGGATGCCATGCGCGATCCAGCGGGCGGCGGTTTTGATCGTGAGAATTCCGCCAGCGTGTCGTTAAGCGCAACGCTGCCTTTGTATCAATCGGGTGTTCTGCGTAACCAGCTACGTCAGGCAAAAATCAAACAAGCGCAGGTCGAAGCAGATTTAGAGGCCGTCCGCCGCGCGATTGAGGATCGTGTGATTACGGCGTGGGGAAATTATAATATGGTGTCGGCGCAAATTGATGCGCGACAGGCCCAATTGGATGCGGCATCGGTGGCACGAAAGGGCGCAACGTTGGAGCATAAGGCAGGGGCGCGGTCTGTCTTGGATGTTTTGGACGCGAACCAAGATGTGAGGGATGCACGCTTATTATTGATACAGGCGAAAAAAGATGCCGTGATCAATTATTATGAATTATTGGCAGCGATGGGACGTTTTGACTCTTCGCTTTGGGATAACTTGCAAACTAGTCTTTGACACAGATGTTTTTGCCTTTATAGATAAAGAGTTAATAGTAATTATAGAGCCATGGTAGACGATATAGAAAATCCAGACGAAGAACCATCAATCGAGGACATTTTGTCTTCGATACGGGATATTATTTCCGATGACGATGAAGAGGACGGCGGCGAAGGCGCGGCGGCTAGTGCCGATGATGTGCCTGATCTTCCGGGTGTTTCAGATGCACCTGTTGCAGAAGATACGGCCGAAGAGCCAGAATCTGAAGAAGCAGTTAAAGAAGAATCGAATGATGATGACGTCCTTGATCTCACGGATGTTGTTGATGATAATGATACAAAAAATGTGCCCGAAGAGGACAAAATGGCAGACAGTGAAAATTTACCAGTCGATGATATCGACGCTTTGTTTGATACTCCAGCCGCCGATGACGCGGATGATAATGACCCGTTAGCGGGCATCAATCTGGACCACCCTGATGAAGGTGGATTGGATATAACGGATACTGTGCCAGCGGTTGAAGCCGAAGAGGTTTCCGAAAATGGTGTCGAAGACATTTTATCCGAAGTCGCGGTTGAGGATGTTCCAGCCACGCCAGCGACAGAAGAAACACCAGAAACTCCTGAAGGATCAATTTTAAACGATGCGGCCGCGACTGCGACTGTGTCCTCAATGGCAAGACTTGCCGAAAATATTGCTGTGTCTCGTACAACTGAGGGGACAACATTAGAAGATATCACACGTGACCTTCTTCGTCCGATGCTTAAAATCTGGCTCGATGAAAATCTACCAACAGTAATCGAAAGATTAGTGGCTCAGGAGCTTGAAAGACTTGCAGAAAAGGCCGCAAGGAAGTAAAACTCTATCCTATAGATATTTAAAGGATAGACATGCTCGACAAAACATTTGATTTCAAAAAGGCTGACGCTGAACTGTACCCGACGTGGGAAGCCTCTGGTGCGTTCTCGGCAAATGTCGATTCAAACAAAAAACCATTCACCATTATGATGCCACCACCTAATGTCACGGGTGCATTGCACGTGGGGCACGCGCTTGTTAATACGTTACAAGACGTGATGATCCGTTACCACCGCATGACGGGTAAGGACGCGTTATGGATGCCGGGGACGGATCACGCAGGGATTGCCACTCAAATGGTTGTGGAGCGTCAATTAGAGGCAGAAGGCATAAAACGCAAAGATTTGGGCCGTGAAGCATTCGTTGAGAAAATTTGGGAATGGAAAGAAAAATCAGGCGGAACAATTGTTAAACAATTGCGGAAACTCGGAACAACGCCAGATTGGCCACGTGAACGCTTTACAATGGATGAAGGTTTATCCAACGCCGTACGTAAAACATTTGTCATGTTGTATAATGATGATTTGATTTACAAAGATAACCGCCTTGTGAATTGGGATCCGAAATTGCAAACGGCCGTGAGTGATTTGGAAGTTGAGCATAAAGATGTCAAAGGGAAAATGTATCATGTGCGCTATCCGTTTGAAGATGGAAGCGGATTTATATCGATTGCAACAACACGTCCAGAAACAATTTTGGCCGATGGCGCGATTGCGGTTCACCCAACGGATGAAAAATACAAAGATATCGTTGGGCGTAATGTTGTTGTGCCCGTTTGTAACCGTATTATCCCCATTATTGCGGATGAGTATGTGAAGGCTGATTTTGGATCGGGCGCTGTGAAAATTACGGCGGCGCATGATTATAATGACTTTGAAGTTTATAAACGTCACAAAGATAGCGTTGAAATTCCTCTTGTGAATTTAATGAATACGGATGGGACAATGAACGAAAATTGCCCTGAAGATTATCAAGGGCTTGATCGTTTTGCGGCGCGGAAGAAAATTCTCGCCGATTTAGAAGATTTGGAATATTTGGAAAAAGTCGAAGATCACGTGCATCAGGTTCCGTATTCAGAACGTACAGGCGTTGTGATTGAGCCATATTYGACCGAGCAATGGTATTGCGATGCCCCGAAATTGGGTGTTGAGGCCTTAAAAGCCGTTGAAGATGGGCGCACTGAATTTGTTCCGAAACAATGGGAAAACACATATTTTTCATGGATGCGTGATTTACAACCATGGTGTATTTCACGTCAATTGTGGTGGGGGCACCAAATCCCTGCATGGTATGACGAAAATGGAAAAATTTATGTTGCTGAGACTGAGGAAGAAGCACAGGCTCAGGCCGGCACGGGCGTTGAATTGACGCGAGACGAAGATGTATTAGACACATGGTTTTCATCGGCTTTATGGCCATTTTCGACGCTTGGATGGCCAGAAAAAACGCCTGAACTTGAAAAATATTACCCCGGTGACGTGTTGGTTACAGGGTTTGATATTATCTTTTTCTGGGTCGCGCGGATGATGATGATGGGATTGTACATCATGAAAGATGTGCCGTTTAAAACCGTGTATATGCATGGGCTTGTCCGTGATGCGAATGGGCAAAAAATGTCAAAATCTAAAGGGAACGTTATGGACCCCTTGGAAATAACGGAAAAATATGGCGCGGACGCACTGCGTTTCACATTATGTGTTTTATCAGGGCAGGGGCGTGACGTAAAATTGGCGGAGCAACGCCTTGAAGGATATCGTAATTTCACAACGAAATTGTGGAATGCTGCGCGTTTTTGCGAGATGAATGATGCGCTGCCATCAAAGGATAAGCCCTTTGTTGAACCCAGCCACCCTGTGAATCAATGGATTGTTGATGAATTGATGAATGTCACGGAAACGATTGATCAGGCCATGTCTCAATATCGGTTTAATGATGCGTCAAACGCCGTCTATCACTTCGTTTGGGGAACATTTTGTGATTGGTATTTGGAATTTACAAAACCATTAATGGATGATGATTCTATCGCCGCCGAAACAAAACAAACAACGGGCTGGGTTTTGGGTCAAATTATCACATTGTTAAATCCATTCATGCCTTATATTACGGAGACGTTGTACAAAGAATTTTATGGTGATGAGGACCTTCTTTTGGCTCAAGATTGGGTTGCGGTTGATGAATCGTTGAAAAATGAAACGGCTCGGGCTGAGATTGAATGGGTAAAGGGATTGATTTCCGAAATTCGTTCGGTGCGTCAGGATATGAATATTCCCGCCTCGGCCAAGTTGAATTTATTGGTAAAGGGAGCCAGCGATCAAACGCAAGCGTGGCTCACCGCGAATGAAGTTGTGATCAAACGTATGGCACGCCTTGAAACGATCGACACCGTGGATGAAATGCCCCATGGTGCGATCCAATCGGTTGTGGGTGAGGCAACATATGGTTTGCCCGTTGCGGATATCATTGATTTGGATAAAGAGCGCGCGCGCTTGAATAAAGAAATCGATAAATTGCAAAAAGATATCAAGCAAATTGAAGGGAAATTAGGCAATGAGAAATTCGTTGCAAACGCCCCTCAAGAAATTGTTGAAGAACAAAAAACACGAAAAACAGATGCCGAAACAACGATTGAAAAACTTCATTCTGCTTTGAAACAAATTGGTGCTTAATTCATGATTTACAGCTTTGTTGCATGCCTTGTTCTTTTTACTTTAATCGGGCTTGCTTCATCGTTTTTTTCGAAAAAAACAACATCTGATTATTTGATGGCGGATAAAAATGTGAATCCATGGCTTGTGGGTTTATCGATTTTCGCCACGGAAAATAGCGGGTTTATGTTTGTTGGCTTTGTAGGCCTTGCCTATAAAATCGGGCTGATGGCTCTGTGGATTCCGATCGGTTGGTATTTGGGTGAATTCATCGCATTATGGCTGACTTCCTCAAAAATCCGCAAAGAAACCGATGCCACAAACGCGCAAAGCTATAATAGTTTGATCAGTCAGTGGGGCGGCCGCAATTTCAAATATGTTGGATACCTGTCTGCGGTCATCACTATTTTGTTCCTCAGCATCTATGCCTCGGCTCAATTGAGCGCAGGCGGTAAGGCTTTATATGCCTTGGTGGATTGGGAATTAAATACAGGAATTATTGTCGGTGCGGGGATTACCGTGGGCTATTGTTTTTTTGGTGGGATCCGCGCCTCTGTTTGGACGGACGCGGCGCAAAGTGCGGTGATGCTTGTTTCCCTTATCCTTCTTGTGGTTTTTGGTCTGTCTCATATTGGCGGTGTTCATGAATTTTACAACCAAGTCAAAGCGGTCGAGCCGTCAATTATTGATATGATGACGGGGTCGTATCAGTTTGGATTATTGGGTTTTATCGCGGGATGGTTTTTTGCGGGCGTTGGCATATTGGGGCAACCGCATGCGATGATTCGCGTGATGATTATTGATCGCCCTGAAAACCTTAAAAAGGCGCTTCTTCTCTATCTTGTATTGGCGTTCATATTGGCGATTTTATGCGTATTGGCGGCGTTATGCGCGCGTATTCTTGTGCCTGATTTATTGTCGGGTGATCCTGAACTGGCCTTACCTTTATTATCAAAGGCGGTCTTGCCCGATATTTTGTCAGGCGTGTTTTTGGCCGGTTTATTTGCCTCCGCGCTTTCAACCGCTGATTCTCAAATTTTGAGCAGCTCGGCCGCGCTCTCTCAAAATATTTTGAAGAAATATAAAGACAGTTTTTATGTATCGAAGCTCGGAATATTGCTTATTGCCGCAATCGCGTTAAGCATCGCTTTCTATGGTGATAAAAATGTCCTGAGCCTTGCGCTCTATAGCTGGTCCGTCATGGCGTCCAGCATGGGCGTGTTGATGTTTATATATGCATTGGACTGGAAAATATCACAATGGCAGGCCATTATCGTGATGGTCGCGGGTTTAACTGCGGCCGTGTTGTGGAAGGAAATGGGATATAGCGCAGGCATGTACGCGGCGCTCCCTGGTATGATTGCGGGCTTTGTGGCCTATGGCGCCCTGCGCCTTGTTTCTAGAATTGTTAGATAAATAAAAAAAGACCCAGAGGAAGGGAAGCCCTCTGAGCCTTTAGTCTTTTGGGTGATTTTTCACCCAAAGGGGGAAGGAAGGGAACGTTTTTTGTCGTTCCATTAATTGATTTAATCAAATGTTTAAGACGGAATTAGGGCGAGATATGTCTTTTTTTGAACACAATTAAAAAAAGCCTCCATAAATTCATGAGGAGGCTTTGGAATAAGAATTTTTATAAGTGAGACGGAATTACATTCCGGCTGGACGTGATTCCGCAGAACAAAATGGAGGGCGTGTCTTGATGAATTTCTCATCCGTTGAATTATCACGGCGTACGCAATAAGACACAGCGCCCGTTGATACATTCACGCGCCAAATAAATTGTCCGTTTGTTCCACCACCGGCGATCATATAGCTAGACCCGCGCCCTTGGGAGGTGGCAGGGGAGAATGACGCCGCAAAAATGGCCGCGCCAAGAATAATTGAACTGATTAAAACAATATTTTTCCAGTTCAATGTCTTCATTATTTAGCGTCTCCGCCCATGAAGTTACCAAACTTGCTCTCGAATTTGTCAAGCTGACCACGTTCAACAACGCCTTGTGTTCCACCTTGCCATGCTGGGTGGTTTAATGGGTCAATATCAAGTGTCAAAAGATCACCTTCTTTACCCAAAGTCGAACGTGTTTCGTATGTTGAGCCATCTGTCATTTTAACAGTGATCATGTGGTAGTCAGGGTGTATATCTTTTTTCATTCTTTTTCTCCAAAATTCAATATTTCAGGTTTTTAACTACTTTCTTAGGTAATTGCAAGTGTTTTTCCTGTTGATTTCAAATCAGCGAAGGCTTCATCAAGGCGTTTGACCATTGTATCTTCGCCTTTTCTGACCCATGTCCTTGGATCATATTGCTTTTTCGTTGGTGCGCCCGTGCTTGGGTCGATCTGATGTTGAAAGGCGATGGCGTTTTCGGCAACGAATTGTCCAACGCCATTGGCAAATGCAAATTGCGTGTCCGTGTCGATGTTCATTTTAAATGTTCCGTATTTCAAGGCTTCGTCAATTTTTGCCTTTTCAGATCCTGAGCCGCCATGAAAGACAAGATCATATGGGTTTTCGCTTGTTCCTCGTTCGCTTTGTAATAGCGCCTGAGAGTGTTTTAAGATTTCAGGGCGCAGTTTAACGTTCCCTGGTTTATAAACACCGTGAACGTTCCCAAAGGACGCGGCAAGGGAGAMATGCCCGATCGGGGATAAAATATCCCACGCCTTCAGGCAATCTTCGGGTTGGGTATAAAGTTTATCATTGTCAATGTCGTCCGACCCAACGCCATCTTCTTCGCCGCCCGTGACGCCCAATTCAATTTCGATGCTCATATCGATTTTGGCCATGCGTTTCAAAAGGCGCGCAGATTCGGACAAGTTAAAATCAATGTCTTCGGCGGATAAATCAACCATGTGCGATGTGAATAAAGGCTTTCCGTTTTGTTGGAAAAAATCTTCGCCGCAAGTGAGCATCGCCTCAACCCATGGGATAAGCTTGCGATCCGCGTGATCTGTGTGAAGGACAACGCAAATACCGTAACTTTCGGCCAATAAATGAACATGTTGAGCCATAGAAACGGCGCCAAGGACTTTGGCCTTAAACGCGTCTTCTAGGCCTTTTCCTGCGAAAAATTGAGCGCCGCCGTTTGAGACTTGAATAATCACGTCGGATTTATTCTTTGCCGCGGCTTCCATCACTGCATTGACGGAATGCGTTCCAATCACATTTACAGCCGGAAGGGCGTATCCACCGTCTTTACAGGCTTTGATGAGTGTTTGGTAATCTGCGCCAGTCACAACGCCAGGTTTAAGTTTTCTCATGGGATTCGAATCTTCCTTTTTCTACGTTCTTTTTTACGTTTTCGGCATTGAATATCGTGCCGTTCATTACAATATAAACTCCCGGGGGAAGGGATTGCGCCGCAATAACGGCTCCTCCGAAATTAAATTCAGCATCACTTTTGAGAAGTGAAAAGGGGCGCATAGATCCCGTGAGAACAATAACTTTATCGTTAATTCCTTTGGCATGCAAATATTGGGCCGTATCGGGCATTGTGCTTGTCCCGTGTGTGATGACAATTTTATCAGAGCTTTGTTTTAAAATATGATCATAAATGATAGCGCGGTCGTCATCGGTCATATCAAGGCTATCTTTAAGCATCAAGAGGTCATGCTTAACATCAGAAACGCCGCATTGTCTTAAAATATCAGGAATATGTGTTTGATCTTCAAAATCAAGGGACTCTGTTATCGGGTTGTGAACTTTATCAATCGTTCCGCCTGTTGCGATGATGTGAATAGACATTGTTTAAAGGCCGAGTTTTAAATTGTGCATGTTAATCCTTTTTTATAATGGGTCGGTTCTTCATTAAGTCGTACACCTGTTTCAGCGAGTTTTTCCCTTAGGAAATTGGCTGTTTTTGTGTTTGCGGTTAATGATCCGAGGTATAAAAGTTCAGAAATTCGCCCACCAAATGGCCCATGTTTGCCTTTAATACGAACAAACACATCCATTTTATCACGAGAGTTTTCAGGGGCGTGCCTGAGGAAGTCAACATGCCAGATATCATTAAGATTGAATGATTGAGTTCCGACGGTAAGTTCTCCGTTTTTTAAAGACGCTGATTTGATCACAGCCCGTTGAGATTTTTTTTCGACTTCTTCATATTCATTTTTTTCTTTAAMTRCTGATAATGCAATATTCTTAAGAGTATGTAACATGTTAGCCTCCTTTTTTATCGTGCGAAAAGACTATACCGCAATTGCGGATAAAATAGAAGCGGTCGCTTGTGCGATTTGCGCGGATGATGCGTTCCCATAGGCGGATGATGCGCGTTGATGGTCGGCTGAGGTTTGTTCATCAATCAATGTTTCGATGAATGATTTCTCATTTTCTTCGACGTCAGATTTTTGAGCATCTTCATTCAATTCGGCCTGAGCCTCGGTCCGTTGTGCCTGAGCCTGAGACGCAACAGCGCGATCTTGGGGGGATGGTTCGGCGGGCGCAAGGGCGGCGCGGATCACAATGTCCATCTTTCGGATTGTCGCCTCTGGGTCTCCTTTTACGGGGGATGCATCAATCGAGACTTCGCCGCCAACGGCATATTCTTTGCCATCGGGGCCCGTTTGAGTTTCGTACTGAATTTCCCCTGCATAAGGTCCTGCAATGGTTTTGTGGGATTGCTCGTGGGTGCGGACTTCTTGGTCGCGTTTTTTGAGTTCCTGAACCTGTTTTTCTTCGGATTCTGTCAGTTCGTTTGAATCTGTTTGCTTTGCAGAGGCGTTGGCCTGCAATACGGATTGCACAGGTTGGAAAATTGAAGCTGTGGTTGCGGAACCAATCATGATATCAGGCTATCAAATGAAAGGTTGGATTTCCATTTATGATTGAATGTTAACCACAAGGAAGAGGGGCGTT
Organism: Alphaproteobacteria bacterium; assembly: GCA_002401195.1. Taxonomy (GTDB): domain Bacteria; phylum Pseudomonadota; class Alphaproteobacteria; order Micavibrionales; family UBA1664; genus UBA1664. The sequence goes on along the minus strand of NVSI01000001.1, from coordinate 7,916 downwards.
TATAAAAACGTCCCCATGACGGCCGCGGTATCAAGCATACGGTTGGAAAAACCCCATTCATTATCGTACCAGCTCATGACGCGGACAAAGTTTCCGTCCATGACTTTTGTTCCTTCAAGAGAGAATATAGAAGAATGCGGGTTATGATTGAAATCCGTTGAGACAAGCGGTTCGTCATAGCATCCTAAAATACCTTTTAACGCACCGTTGGATGCATTTTGAATGGCTTCGTTGACTTCCTCGACCGATGTCGAGCGAAGGGCGGTAAATGTTAAATCAACCACGGATACATTGGGCGTTGGGACGCGGATGGAAACACCATCCAATTTCCCGTTAAGGGCAGGGAGGACCTTGCCAACCGCTTTGGCCGCGCCGGTTGATGTTGGGATCATGTTGACCCCTGCGGCGCGCGCACGGTGAAGGTCTTTATGCGCGGTGTCTGTGACGCGCTGATCGCCTGTATAGGCATGAATTGTTGTCATGAACCCTTTTTCAATACCGATCGCGTCATTTAATGTTTGCGCGACGGGTGCAAGGCAATTTGTTGTACATGATGCATTCGATACGATCACGTGGTCGGCTGTTAATTCATTGTGATTGACGCCATAGACAACCATTAAGTCTTCATCCGTTCCTGGCGCAGAAATAAGAACGCGTTTTGCGCCGGCCTCAATATGTTTTTGCGCCATGTCCCGTTTTGTAAATATTCCGGAACATTCAAAAACAATGTCGATATCCAGTGTATTCCAAGGTAGGTCTTCGGGGTTACGCTCGGTATAAACCTGAATGTTTTTTCCATTTACCGTCATCGTGTCCTCATCGACGCCAACAACATCGTACGGGAAAACGCCATGTACTGAATCATATTTTAAAAGATGCGTATTTGTTTTGATATCGGCCAAATCATTAATCGCGACAATTTCCATGTCGGTGCGGTTTGATTCCACCAATGCGCGATGAACAAGGCGTCCGATGCGTCCATATCCGTTAATTGCAATTTTTAAAGTCATAATGATTTCCCTTGATGTTATGCGAAATAGCGTTTAATTCTGGATGTTATCAGATCAATTAAACACGAAAGAGTCAATTCCATGAGTGAAGTTATCCGCCTGTCTTTGGACACAGAATTTAATGAGCTAGCACCATCAAAGGAGCCGATGTCCTTTGAATTTATCAGCATTGGATTAAAAAATATTGATAATGAGGAGGACGGATATTACGCGGTTTCGTCGGAGTTTGATGAAAAGAAAAGCGCGAAATCAAATAAATTTGTGGCGTCACATGTTTTACCAAAATTGTATCTAGAGCATGATAAAGAGGAGGTTCAGCAAGATTTAAAATCCATTCGTATAGGGGTTTCTCGGTACCTTATGCAGTCTGCTGTTAATTTTAGGGGTGCTAAAAAAATGGAACTTTGGGCGAAAAATGGTTCCTATGATAATGTTGCGATCTGTCGATTGTTAGGGGGGATGCAGCAATTTCGAGGAACGGTAACTATGTTTAATATGGATGTTAAATTTCGCGATTTAAATGAATTAACAATGCCAAAAAATCCAGCAACACCAAAACCTGCGGGGGATGAAACTCGTCTTCATAACGCGTTTTATGATGCGTGTCATCAGGCGGAAATTATCCGTTGGGTGGAGGCGAATGAACGTCCAAGATGTTCGGAAACAGCGACGATGAACGCCGCCGTTAAAAAGGGGTTGGCGCTTTAACGCGTCCTGTCATCCTCGACATGATCGGGGATCCATAAAATTGAGGAACGAGATTCCCGCTTTCGCGGGAATGACATCTTTATTTGACAGTTACACTAACGCCGTTTCGCTACTTTCTTTTTAATGTGCGGAAGAACGCTTTTCGTTTGGCAACCATTTCTGGTGTTTCAAATTCGCGGAGAGATTTTGCGATATCAAAATCTTTCGTGGCCTCTATAAAATCACTCATTGTTTCGATTTTTTTTGATTTTTTCATTTCTACTGTTTCCTTTTGAATTAGTTTACTTTAACGCCGCCTCGATAACAGCCTCGATTGTAATTCCGAAATATTTGTAAAGTTCGGGCGCTGGGGCGCTATCACCAAATCCACTCATTCCGATAAAGGTTCCATGTCCGCCGATAATGCGATCCCACCCTTGGCGTACGCCGGCTTCGATCGCGATTTTACGAGAATTGTTACAGATAAGGGATTGAATATATTCGCCCTCTTGATCCCAGAAAAGTTCAAGACATGGGCAGGATACAAGGCGTACTTTTTTGCCTTGTGCATCCAATTCAGCCTTGGCCGCGGCGGCGATTTCGACTTCTGATCCTGTCGCGAATAAAGTGATGTCTGGCTCGCCATCACAATCGTCTAAAATATACGCACCAAGAGCGGATAAATTGTCTTCGACATATGTTGTTCGTTGAGGTTCAAGCCCTTGACGTGTGAGGGATAAGATAGACGGCGCGTCGTCAATATTCACGGCCATTTCCCAACATTCTGCCGTTTCGGTTTGGTCGCACGGGCGGAATACATACAAATTTGGCATCGCGCGAAGGGAGGCTAAATGCTCCACAGGTTGGTGCGTCGGGCCGTCTTCGCCAAGTCCAATGGAATCATGCGTCATGACATGAATAACGCGTTGTTTCATCAAAGCGCCAAGACGAATAGCAGGGCGAGAATAATCGGAAAAGCTCAGGAATGTTCCAGCATAAGGAATGAAGCTTCCATGCAGGGCCAGTCCATTCATGGCACATGCCATTCCATGCTCGCGGACGCCATAATGGATGTATTGCCCGTTATAGTTGTCTTTTGAAAGGATTGGATTGCCTTTTTTATAGGTGTTTACCGATCCAGTAAGGTCGGCCGACCCACCAATAAGGTTTGGCAAAATATCAACAAGTTGATCAACAACATTCCCTGATGCCTTGCGCGTGGCAATCTTTGTTGGCTCGTTTGCGGCTTGTTTTTTGATGTCGTCAATTGTTTCGGACACATTATCAAGGCAGGCGTTGGAAATTGTGTCAACAAAGGTCATTTGATCGGGGGAGGCCTCGAATCGTGCGTGCCACTGTGCATGAGCCTCTTTATTCTTATCCATAGAATCGCGCCAGTCTTGTAAAATTTCGGCAGGGACTTCAAAGGCAGGGTAATCAATGCCCAATGCTTTCTTTGTCGCCGCAATTTCCTCGTCTCCAAGAGGGGACCCGTGCGCGGATGATGTGTCTTGTTTGTTCGGTGATCCAAACCCGATATGTGTTTTACAGGCAATCAGGGTCGGAAGGTTATTTGATTTGGCAATCTCAATCGCGCCCTCAATTTGTTTAAAATCGTGACCGTCAATCGTATCAACAGCCCATCCATAAGATTGGAAACGCAAAAGAGTGTTTTCAGAAAAAGATAAATCCGTGGAACCGTCGATAGAAATATTATTATCATCATATAAAACGATTAATTTAGACAGTTTAAGGTGACCGGCAAGGGATGCTGCCTCGTGGCTTATGCCTTCCATAAGGTCACCGTCGCCGCACATAACGTATGTGTGGTGGTCGACTAAGGCGTTCCCAAATCGGGCATTAAGGATGCGTTCTGCCAATGCAAAACCAATCGAGGTGGCTAGGCCTTGTCCCAATGGGCCTGTTGTCATTTCAACGCCGATATCATGGTCGATCTCAGGGTGCCCTGGCGTTTTTGCATGCAGTTGTCGAAAGTTTTTTATTTCGTCCATTGTCATGGCCTTGTATCCAACAAGATGAGACAGGGCGTATTGCAACATTGATCCATGTCCACCTGACATGATGAAACGATCACGGTCTGGCCATGCAGGGGCGGCAGGGTCAATTTTTAAAAATTTAGAAAATAATACGGTGGCAACATCCGCCATTCCCATAGGCATTCCAGGGTGTCCAGAGTTCGCACGTTGCACAGCGTCCATCGATAAAGCCCTGATGACATTGGCCATTCCTGTAAGCTTTGAAATTTCTTCGGCGGGCATAGGGTCTGTTGTGAAGGCTTCGATAGACATGTGTTTTCCTTTTGTTGTATGTGGGCTTACAATGGCGAAGAAACATGAGGAACGCAAGCGAACCTGTTGATAACTCCACACAAAAAACTGGACTTTTAAAATGAGGGATTGTTAAGTGAGGCTATATATTGCAAGGAGAATGAATAATATGCGTTTCGATGCCAGTTTAAAAAGATTGCAAAAAGCCGTTAGCGGCCTTGAAAAAGCGAGTAAAAAGGCCGCTAAATCAAAGGCCGGGGCCAGTGTGAACACAAATCAGATTGATATGTTTGGTGGCGGCGCGCCTCAGGCGTCCAATGATTTTGATGTAAAAGAGCTTAAAAATCAACTTGATGAGGCGATCTCTTCTGTTGAAACTTTAATAAAAGAAAGCGCGTAAGCTATGGCTCAGGTCACTTTAACGGTTAATAAGCGCAGTTTTACAATCGCGTGCGAAGAAGGGCAGGAAAAGCGCCTTGAGAAATTGGCGGCCTATGTTGATGAGCGCGTTCAAAATATTTCTGCGGCGGGTGTTGTGCGGACGGAATCAAATTTGATGTCCTTAACAGCGATCCTTTTGGCGGATGAATTGTTAGAGGCTCAAGATTCAGCGCCACAATCGGGTAATAATGATAATGCCGAAGATTTTTCAAAAAAATTACAAGAGGCTCTTCAAAAACAAGAAACAGAATACGCCAAACAAGTTGATGCGCTGACTGATAGTGTTGAAAAACTGGCGGAATCTTTAAAATAACAAGTTGAAATWATAGAAAAAAGCCGCGAACGCCGTTGTGTTGCATTATCGTCATCTGGCCCTATCATAGATAGGTGGGCACCGTATGCTTAACCATGCGCGGCAAAACACGCGGGAAAAACAGGGACAGCTCCCGAGATGTATTTATCGGCCCGAGAGATTAAAGACACTCACGCGCGCCGCAGCCACCGCAAGGTATATAGAGGTCATGAATAAAAATCAACTCAGGCAACACGCAAAAAATATCCGCGCAGGGATTGATGATGATCAACGCGAAATTGATGAGGTGGCGTTAAAAGAAAACATACTCACGTCATTGCGCTCGATTAACGCCAGTGACGATGTTTGTATAGGCGTTTATTATCCAATCGGTAGTGAAATTTCTCCGCTGTTCGATGGTTCTTCTTTGGCTCTTCCGGTGATCCGTCATGATAAATCATTGGAATTTTACCCTTGGGCACAAGGCGACCCAGTTGTGAAACGTGAATTTAATATCCCCATTCCCGATACACGGCATTTATCACCCGTGACGCCCGATGTTATTCTGGCTCCATTATTGCTGTGTGATCGAAACGGTAATCGTTTGGGGTATGGGAAAGGGCATTATGATCGCTATATCGCGTCGTTCAATCAGAGGCCTGTTTTGATTGGCGTGTGTTTCGATGAACAAATCTATGAAGGGACTTTGCCTGCCGAGGATCATGATGTAAGACTAGACATGATTATAACACCGAAAAGAGTTTTGGATTTAAGATGAAGATATTATTTATAGGGGATGTCGCGGCCGCGCCAGGGCGCAAAGCCTTGGCAGAGCACCTTCCGTCATTATGTGCGAAAATAAAACCAGATAGTATTATTGTGAATGGCGAAAACGCGGCGCATGGTATTGGCATTACACCCAAAATCGCGGATGAAATTTTTGATATGGGCGTAAGCTGTATCACGGGTGGAGATCATAGTTTTGATAAGTCTGAAATTATTCCACATATGGAGAAGGAACCGCGCATTATTCGCCCTGTTAATTACCCTGTGGGCGCCCCGGGAAACGGGGTCTATAGCTACCGCGACCAAAATGGTAAATTCGTAACGGTTATCAATGCGATGGGGCGTGTGTTTATGAATGCGTTGATTGATTGTCCCTTTAAATCGATGGATAAAATTTTAGAAAACGTGAAGTTGGGGCAGGGCGCGGACGCGATTATCGTCGATTTCCATGGCGAGGCCACAAGCGAGATGGTGTGCATGGGGCAATATTTGGATGGACGTGTCAGCGCGGTTTTGGGGACGCATACCCATATTCCAACGGCGGATCACCGCGTCTTACCAAAGGGTACGGGTTTTCAATCGGATGTTGGGATGACGGGATGCTACAATAGCTCTATTGGAATGGATTTTGAGGCGCCGTTACAGGCGTTTGTTGTTGGGCGTAGGCTCACCAAGATGGAACCCGCAACAGGACAAGGTACAATTTGCGGCGCGCTGGTCGATATTGACGATAAAACGGGCTTGGCCACGAAAGTCACGCCTGTGCGTTATGGTGATGATACATCGATCTCAGTCACGCATTAAATCAAATTAGATTGTGTCTTTTTCAAAGTAACGTTGGCAGGCATCTTCCAAGGCTTGATAAAGCTGTTTGCCGTCTTCGCCTCCAAAGCCGCGCATTTCACCGACAATAACGGCGTTTAAGGCGGAAGAGAATCCTTGAACAACGTCCAATGCGTCATCATCAAGGTCTTCGAGAACTTCTATAAATCGAATCATAAGGTCTGTGATTTTTGTAACAAGCGGATATCCAAACATTGCACCATTGGACTTTAAAAGGATGGTGGGTTGCGCAATCGTGGCGAGAAGGCCATCGATTTCAAATTTATCGCGCTGCGTTCGCGCAAGGCGGAGGCCCTCGCGCAGGGCTGAAAGATGCCGTTGAGCCTGAGGCACGAAATCCACATCGTTTTTTTCGATAATTTTTTGAGCGGCTTCAATGATTTTTTGATCTAAACCGCCGGATCCGACTTTGTCTTTGAGGTCGTTTGGCACTTGAATGAATTCAACCGAACGTTTACGCGATTGATCAAAATAAGGGTCGTCGCTTTTCTTTTTATTTTTATGGAGTGTTCCACCGAAGAAATCAGCCATGATTATACCTCGTCATCCGTGTTTTTACGTTTTTCAGGGCCGTGAAAATCAGGCGCCCTGCGACGACGGCGATCAGGGCCGAAAAATGATTCGCATTTTACGAATTGGCGCGGGCGTTCAATAATTTGAACAAGGCGTTTATATAAATCGCCTGCGGTAAAGGGTTTGAGCATGAATTCGGTCACGCCATTGTCGCGCGCTTCTAAAACTTTTGCTTTTTCACTGATCCCTGTCATTAAGATAATAGGGACAAGTTTGTTCGGACTTGCCGAATTTGTTCTTATTTTTTCAGTGAGTTCAAGACCGTTAACAGGTTTCATCATCCAGTCAATGATAAGAAGATCATGTTTTCCTCGGCAAAATCTTGTAAATCCAGTTTCGCCGTTTTCTGCCGTTTGGATGGATTTAAACCCAAAGGTTCGAAGGATATCACGGGTGATATTGGCCAAAGATTGGTTATCCTCGACGATTAATACAGTCATTTTACTAAAATCATATGCCATTGATGAAGCCTAATATTGCGTTACGCGGTTAAACTTATTATACATGATGCGACAAAAGAAACCATTAATAGGATATATAAAATGGCAGGCCATTCAAAATTCGCAAATATTAAACACCGTAAAGGCGCACAGGATAAGAAACGTGCGAAAATTTTCAATCGTCTCGGGCGTGAAATTACGGTTGCGACAAAACTGTCGGGGCCGGACCCTGATATGAATCCCCGTCTTCGCCTTGCGATTTCGGCGGCAAAATCCGGAAATATGCCGAATGATCGTATTGCCAAGGCGGTATCATCGGGTGACCCCAATGCCGCCGATGCCAAAGATTACGAAGAAATTCGTTACGAAGGGTATGGTCATGGCGGCGTGGCAATCATTATAGAGACAATGACGGACAACCGTAACCGTACGGTCGCTGAAACACGCACGGCATTTTCAAAGGCTGGTGCGGCTCTGGGTGAGGCTAATTCAGTTTTATTCGGGTTTGAGCGCGTGGGAGAAATCGCCCTTCCTAAATCCGTGGGTGATTTCGATA
>NVSI01000123.1 GCA_002401195.1 Alphaproteobacteria bacterium | reverse complement strand
ATTTTTTTGTCTTCGGTAAATAAACGTTCTGGCAATTGTGGTTTTAAAGCGCCAAAATCAATTCCGTGTGGATGTTTTTTTAATTCTGAAACCGAAAGTTTTGGGTTTTGATAAGTACTAAACTGCAACATATAATCTAATGTTTGCTCTAAATTTAATGGATTTTCTTTTCCGCTCAATCGTGTCGTAAGTTCTTTTAAAATTTCCCAATCATGACGTTGTTCTTCAGTTTTTTCGAATAAGGCTTCCGAATATTCCTGCGCCGATATTTTCCCTGCATTAAACTGATTTCTAATGCCACGTAATTCGTGCTGTAAGGGTTTACCAAAACGTGTGAATTGATCCCAAAACCCACCAATACCACCGAACTTTAATTCCTTTTGTAGATCGATGATATTTTCACGCGCTGTTTCTAACTGCTTGGTAAAGCGATAAATACCCTCGCTTTCACTTAAGGCTTCGGTCATATCTTCTGCTGCTTTTGCAGTTTTGCTAAATTCCTCCTTAATCTCTTTTAGCTCGACCGCATGGTCACGCGCGGCTTTTGCCGCAACATCATGCCCGGACGCAAGTTTTAAGATTGCAATGCCAGCAAGAACAGCCAAACCAACGGGGCCACCCACTAGCATAAGAGCTGTACGAAAACCAACCATAGCAAGGCTCGCCAGTTTTGTTGCCGCTTCCACCGCCACCAAACGCAGCGCAAAAGCCGTGGAAAGACTTGCCGCCATACGAAGCCCAAATATCATGCCAGCATTGCCAATAATAGCCGCATTAAGCATTGTTACGGCGCCCGCTGCCGTGCGAGCAATTACCAACGCACCAATAGCCGTGACAGCCAAATCGGCATTTTCAATTAAGAACGCAAGCCCGTCTGCTGCATTTGCAATGGCATTTCCTAATGTTTCCCCAAGCTCTCTAGCGGAATCTTGTATTGCTGGATTAGATAAGGTCTCTGTTAATGTGCGGTATCCATCGGTAACGCCTGATAAAAACCCGCCCATGGCAACAGAGCGTTCAATCTCTAAAATCGCATTATTAAAACGGTTCATTTCAGCGCGGGCATTTTTAGAGGCTTCAGGCACACCTTCAGAAAACGTACGACGAATTTCAGTGGCAAAGCGTGGTAGGAAATCATCTGAAATGAGCTTTCCTTGCTCCAGCATCTTATCCAGCTCTGCCGTTGTAATGCCCATACCACGCGCCGCCAGTTGAAACGCGCCATATAAGCGATCACCCAATTGCCCACGAAGCTCTTCTGCCTGCACTTTACCCTTGGACATGATCTGCCCAATGGCTTTCAAAGAGCCACTGGTTTGATCGACGGATAGTTGCAAGACGGTGGCGGCTTCCGCAATCGCTGTAAAAATATCCCGCGTAGGTTGGCCTTCTAAATTGGTATCTTTAGAAGCTGCTGCAATCTGCATGTAAGATTTAGCTGTTTCCAGCAAATTCAATCCAAGCCGCTCGGATTCAGCCTCTAAAAATGCCATCTCTGACGCTGCGCCTTGGCTTGACCCAGTAATGGCTTCCAGCGCGGTTCTTAACCCTTGAAAAGCAATTCCTGTTTCATTCACGGAACGTGCAGATCTTATAATCCCGCCAAGACCAGCATAGACAGCAATCAGACCAGCGGCTTGACGAAACACAGAATTAAGCGCACGCGCCGTTGTATCAACAGCTTTCAATCCTACAGTTGCAGGCTTGGTGGAACGATCAATACGCTCAAAAGCTTTGCCACCTGCATTACCAATGCGCGTAAAGGTTTTCTCAACCTTCTTTCCATCAATAACCGCCAAGCGGATGCTCATGTTTTTTTGCGATGAACGCATCAATTATTCCTTGTTATTTATGATTGCTTTAGTAAGCCCAGCGCTAATGGCTGGTAAAAGTTCTGCCATAGCGCAAGTTTTATAGCCCAGCGCCTCTGCAAGAATGAAAGCTTCCTGCAGAGGAAATACCCCTCTGATTTGAGGGCTAATTTGGCAGGCAATATCCCATGCCTGCCAACCGTCTATTGTTTGGGGGGCGTTTTCTTCGAACGGGCAGTTTTCGCAAGAACTTTTGAATTCTTCTGTTTCGCTGTTGGTACAGTTTTGGCAGTATTCTGCGCCGTCTCCGAAGTGCCATTCAGTGCGGCGCTCAAGTCTTTTTTTTCAGCATCAATCAGCTCCCGCACACCTGTATATTGCTGAGAAAACGTTGCCGCAATAGACCAAAACCCCGTCATAAGCTCATCAATCTTTTCAGGTGTTGCAGGAGCAGGATCATTACCATCCGCCTCCAAAATACCCTCCCAATCAACAATGGCAGATCGCGCTAAACCACGTGCTAGATATTCCTCGGCCAGTGCTTCACGGATTTCAGGATTGCTCACATCTGGTAGGTCATCCAGCGATGCACCGATTTCTTTTCGTTTGCGGTATTCCTCACCGATATCAGTAAGGCGCTTGTTCATAAAGGCACGCGCCGTATAAAAAATAGGGCTGGTACAAGGGCGCACTTTGACTCTGACACCAAGCCCTAAATCCAACCAGTAATTTTCAGTTTTAATATTGAGTTTTAACATTAGTAGCTCTCCACATCGTTGATTAAAGTGATAGTGACCATGTTGCCGAGCAGGGCATCTTTCGCACCTTGGTAATCGTAAGAAGCCTCTATGCCACCGGGACCAGAGATGGATCGTTTAGGTTTTGGCAAATACACTTCATGGCATTCAATAACCAGTTGGTTATTGGCATCAATCGTATAAGCTAACTCCAAATCAATTGGCGTGCCGACACGCGCCGCTTCCATCAATGTTGTATCGGCATAGCGAACGGAGATATTTCCGCTTAAAGCAGCAACGCCCGGGTCAACACCATCAATCTTTCCGTCATTACGAATTGTTTCGATACGCTCCAGATTGTTACTATAGGTAAACGCAGCAGAACTCACATTACCCAGCGATTGACCGCCTTGTTTGACTGAGCCTTGGAATTGTGAAAACCGCGTATAATCGACTTCTTTAGGCGTGCCATCTATTGTTGCGATTTGCGCTGTTTCTCCCTGACCAATAAGGCTAATCGTTGCTTGCGCTTCACCTGATCGCGCAAAATTGAGCGCAATAGAATTTGCTCGCACACCACTAAACAAAGGGAAGTCTGGTATTTCAGGAAGACCAACCTCAACAGCCAAACTTGGCAAGCTAAGCCCGCCAGATTTAAACTCATGGGTATATGGTCCCGTTCCCGTTGTTGTCGGCGCACCAAAAACACATTTGAGCCAGTGACCAATATTACGCAGATCAACAGGCACAACGATATCACCATCAACATTAATGACATCTTGATATGGCTGGCTTGGATCACGTCCCAGCCCCAAGATATTTGATTCAATAAGACCTTGTGCGGAATCCAAATCACTGGACACAAAAGGTACTAAATGAAAAGCCCCCGAGGCTGGGGGCGTTCCGTAAGTGGTTTCAAAACCGATAAGCATGCGGGCATTCCACCCATAAGCGCGTGACATAGCATTTCTCCTTTATATTAGTGGGTTTGTTGTTGTGTATTCTAGGTAAACAGGCACGACTGCTGCCTTAATCGTTGGTGCGCCTTCAATTGTTTCGCTTAAAAATTCTGGCGATCCGATATGCAGATAATTAACAGCGCCATCCAGTGTGAGGTGAAGCTCCAGCGTTTTTCCAATGGCCTGCAGTAAATTATCCAGCGCTTCATCTCGCGCCTGTTGTTCTCCCTTTTGCACCAGCGCTTCAATTTCCGCACGGTGTTGATAATGGTAACGTGTCGGAGAAAGCGTAATCTCCGGCTCGCCAACATCCCCATCACGCACAATGATCAAACCAGCATCAGGTACTTTGGTTGGCAATGGGGCATTCCGCAGAATTTCTGCATCTGGCACATTGCCTTTCAGGCATAAAAAAAGACCCGCTAAGGCCTGTTCTCTTGTTGTTGTCATGTTTGTTTCTTCTAAATTTTCATTAATAAAAATGGTATAAGAGCAGAGAGAAAGCCAACAAAAAAGCTTATTATTATATCATTTCTTTTCTGTCGTAGCTCATCCAAATACAAAAAGCCTTTAGAGCGGATAAATACTTTTTCTTTATCAAAATTAGCGCCTGACTGCGTTATACCTTCGTATTTTACTTCTCCATTTTTATCTTCTTCTAGTCGATTCATATGAAGGAAGTATGCGCCCATTAATTCGGGCATTTTTTCTGTTCCTTTCATCGTTGGAAAAGGAACAGACATTCCAATAAACTCATCGCTTATTAATAACGCTAGAGCATATTGTTCTTTATGGATCTTTGGTTTTTTACTAGATAAATTAACCGCTTCTTTTAAAGATATTTCTCCATGCTTGGCTATATACTTCAGTATTTTTAAACTAACTCGTCTCATTACTATTTCCCTTTCTCGATATTGTTTTCAATTGTATCAAACATTAATTYTATTTTCGACAATTAATCTGGCCAATTCTTTAAAATYAGGCGTGGGAGTTTATTGAACCAGCGCTTGGCTTCTGCATCAAACTTGATCAATTTTGGCAATTTCACCTGTGGTACGAGCCAAAACATCACGACGGTTGAGAGCTTGTTTCCTGTTTTTAGGTTGCGTTTACTGGCCTTTCTAAATCCACGAAGTTTACCTGTTTTGCGAGCGTAAGAAGCCTGCACATTTTCAACGACCAACAATGAGGGACCACCACGACGATAAATAAACCGTAATTTCCCAAAACGATGTTCAGGAAAATTGCTCGGGTTAATCCGTTTACCGCCAACACCTCGTTTAGGCGCATTAGGCGTTGGGATAGCGAGCCACCATCCAGCTTTTGAACGAATAACAGTGCCTTCATCAAAGCCTGCCATAATTTTACTGGCTTTGGTGTAAACAAGTCCTGCCGCACGAATAGAATTTTGAGAGCGTGGATAAACATCCCCGCGCCAAGTATTCGCCATTCTTTGACCCAAACCAGATGAATGAACCTGCCTGCGCATGGAAAGTTTTAAGCCACCCGTGGTTTCCCTTATGCCCAGCGT
>NVSI01000122.1 GCA_002401195.1 Alphaproteobacteria bacterium | reverse complement strand
AATGAATAGCATCATACCGAAACGGAAACCGATTCTGGCAACGGCAGAGTGCGCCTTTTCCATGACCGCTTCGAAAATAACATCGCGCCACCAAAAATACACGCATGAAATCACGGCCAAAAACCCAAGGATAAGGCCACTGCCCCCGACAGCAACGTTTGCGATTTTAATATCATGCATAAACAAAAGAKCNYSCARCWGCWWRTWWWSCTGMKGMARATNCANAGRCSMACNRMMWCAYGNYTTGSKCSGAMANWGRYRGTRWGGGTSGKRWYTTCCANNNKTSRYWKYATNTTMGNTGTKATNKKSMWTKRYCTTTTAATCCTGATTTGTTATTTCGTATCGCTATTGTAAAAGATGTCTACCGCTTCGTCTAGCTCGGATGAGTCAGATTTGAAAAAACTATACGATAATGTGATGACTTTGACGTCTTCCATGTTCGGATCGCCGGCGATTGATGGGTCTATATAGAACACAACCGGCATATTCATAGATTGATGTGGTTGTAAAATTTGATGATCAAAACAAAAACATTGTGTCTTGTGGAAATATTTGCCGGCCTTGGGCGGCGTCACATTATAAACGGCCGTTCCTGCCACGGCTTTATTGCTTTTATTCTTTGCGACAAAGTTAATCAGGGCGTCTTGGCCAATTTTTAAGGTGACGTTTGCTTGGTCTGCTTTGAACGTCCATGGTAAATTTTTATTCACATCCGTCGTGAACTGAACGGTCATTGTGCGGTCCAAAATTGTATCAGGCAGGCTTTGTGATAATTGAGTTGTGCCGGCAAACCCCGTGACCTTGCAAAATAAATTATAAAGAGGGACAGAGGCAAAAGAGAGCGCAATCATAAGGAAGACAACGCCAAAAACACTCAAAAGCGTCTTTGTATTTTTATCGTGCTGATTTTTGTCCATTATGTGCATTCTTGGTGATAGTTTTTTGCGATTATAGGGTATATAATGGAGGTCAACTTAAAAGCAAACAAGTCAAAATGAAAAAATCTTATTTTATAGCCATTCTTATCCTTGTCGTGTCTGTGATTTGGATTGGGTCTGGCGTTATTATTCCCAATGATCCTGAGAATCCTCAAGAAAACGACGCACTTGTTGAGCAGGAAGGCGAAACACGGGCCAAAGTCCGTGTGATTGACAGTGTCGCGCAAAATTACAAGCGTGTTATTAAGGTTAATGGCCGATCGCGTGCGTCTAAAAACGTGACATTACGTGCCGAGGCTTCGGGGCAAGTGTTGGAGATTATTGCGAATGAGGGCGACCCGATTGAAAAGGGCGCAGAGATTATTAAAATCGATATTCGCGAACGTAAAGAGCGCGTGCGCGAAGCAAGTGAACTTGTGAAACAAAAACAGATCGAATTTAACGCCGCTCAAAAATTAATCAAACAAGGGTACAGTTCGAACGTGCGCGTTGCCCAAACAAGATCAGAATTAGAATCGGCACGTGCGGCCTTTACTCGCGCGGAAATCGATCTTGAAAAAACAACGATTATTGCTCCGTTTGATGGCGTTCTTGGTGTGCGTCATGTTGATATTGGCGATTATGTAAGCGTCAGCGACCCCATCACATCGATTGTTGATTTGGATCCGTTGGAGGTTACGGCCTTTGTGAACGAAAAAGAAGTTCTTCAAATTAAAAAAGGAAATATGGCGCAGTTGAAATTTTTAAACGGTGAAGCTGTGATGGGAGAAATCACATTTATTTCACCGGCGGCCGATGAGGAAAGCCGTACGTTTCAGGTCGATGTATCGTTGGATAATGCGGGCAACAAACGCCTTGCGGGTTTAACGGCGGAGGTGTCGATTGAGGTTGGCGCGGAAAAAGCGCATAAAATTTCACCGGCTATTTTAACATTGAATGATGCAGGCGATGTGGGTGTGAAACTTGTAACGATCGAGAATAAAATTCAATTTACGCCTGTTAAAATTTTGGCAGATGCGCCGGGGCATATGTGGATATCAGGGTTACCTGACGCCGCAAAAATCGTCAGTGCCGGTCAAGATTTTGTCATTGATGGACAGTTGGTCGATGCCGTCAGTGTGGAGCCGTAAAAAATGTCTCTGATTGACGCCGCGCTTTCGCGATCCCGTACTGTTATTGCGACACTCGTCCTTATTTTGGCGGCGGGGATGYTTTCTTATATCGATATTCCAAAAGAATCTGATCCTGATATTGATATCCCTATTATCTACGTCTCTATGCATTTGGAGGGTGTGTCCCCCGATGATGCAGAACGCCTTTTGGTGCGTCCGATGGAACAAGAATTGGCCGCGATTGATGGGTTAAAAGAACTTCGCGCGACGGCGTATACGGGCGGCGGAAATGTGGTGTTGGAATTTACGGCTGGTTTCGATAAAGATCAGGCCATGGACGATGTTCAAAAGGCCGTGGATCAGGCAAGGCCAGACTTGCCAGCGGATGTTGATGAGCCAAAAGTGAACGAGGTGAATTTCTCTCTCTTTCCTGTTTTATCCGTCATGTTAACAGGGGAGGTGCCCGAGCGAACATTGCTTAAGCTTGCGAAAAATTTACAGGATAAAATTGAGGCGATTAATACAGTTTTAGAAGTGAATATCAGCGGTGATCGAGAGGAATTATTAGAAATCTTACTCGACCCTGTGATCTTGGAATCGTATGCCTTAAATGGGCCAGAATTGATTTCATTTTTCCGAAGCTCTAATCAATTGGTTGCGGCAGGGAATTTGGATACGGGCGCGGGAAGTTTTGCCGTGAAAGTCCCTGGCTTATTCGAAGGATTTTCAGATTTATTGAGTATGCCGTTGCGGACATCGGGAGATTCGGTCGTCACAGTGCGCGATATTGCAGAGGTGCGGCGCTCATTTAAAGACGCAAAAAACATGGCGCGCATTGATGGAAAGCCAGCGATCGCATTGAATGTTGTAAAACGGACAGGTGAAAACATCATCGATACAATCGCGGCCGTTCGCGCGATGGTAGAGATAGAACAAAATCATTGGCCAAAGGGTGTTGATGTTCGTTATACGCTTGATCGTTCCAATGATATCAGGTCAATGCTCAGCGACCTTCAAAATAATATTATTTCGGCCGTGATTTTAGTGATGGTTGTGTGCGTGGCCGCCCTTGGTGTGCGATCTGCATTGTTGGTGGGAATTGCCATTCCGGGCGCTTTTTTAAGTGGGATTCTTATTATTTACATGATGGGTTTAACGGTCAATATCGTTGTTTTATTTTCACTCATTTTGTCTGTTGGGATGCTTGTCGATGGGGCGATTGTTGTGACTGAATATGCCGATCGAAAAATGAATGATGGGATGCCGCGTCGCGAGGCATACAGCGCGGCCGCAAAAAGAATGGCGTGGCCAATTATTGCATCGACGGCGACAACTTTGGCGGCGTTCGCGCCCCTGTTATTTTGGCCAGGAACGGCGGGGCAGTTTATGCGCTATATGCCGATCACATTGATTGGGGTTTTATTGTCGTCTCTTGCGATGGCGTTGGTCTTTGTGCCTGTTCTGGGCGCGTTATTTGGCAAGGCGAGCCGTACTAAAAAAGAAGTCAAAAATATCACGGTTGATGATTTGAAAGATTTATCAAAGATCAAAGGATTTATTGGGTTTTATGCCCGCGTTCTCAATAAGACAATGCGCTTTCCGTTCCTTATATTGTTGGGAGTTTTGGGGTTATTGATCGCCGTGCAAGTCGCCTATGCAAATTTTGGGAAGGGCGTTGAATTCTTCCCCGATATCGAACCTGAATACGCGAAAGTGTTGGTGCATGCGCGCGGAAATCTATCGATTTATGAGCAATCTGATCTAGTGCGCGAAGTGGAAGATCGTATTATTGGCCGCGATGGTATTAAGCTTGTTTATGCGGAAATCGGATCATCGGGGAGCGGTGGTGGCGGCGGCGGCGAAGAGGTGGCCGAAGATGTAATCGGTCAATTAACATTGGAATTTAACAATTGGCAAACGCGCGCGCCAGCGGATGATATTTTAAACGATATATTGGACGGCACATCCGATATTGCAGGGATATTTGTCGAAACGCGGAAAATGCAAGGCGGGCCACCACGCGGAAAGGCGATTGAACTGAATGTGTCGTCTCGTTTTCCTGAATTGATCGACCCAGCGGTTGAAACCGTATACCGCGCAATGGCCGAAGTTGGTGATTTTATCACGTTGGAGGATACACGCCCCCTTCCTGGGATTGAGTGGGAAATTGAGGTTGACCGCGCGCAAGCATCCAAATTCAATATCGATCTATCCACGATTGGGCAATATATTCGATTGGTTACGAATGGATTAAAGCTTTCGGAATATCGCCCGAATGATAGTGATGACGAGATTGATATTGTGATTCGTCATAAAAAAGAAGACCGGACATTGGATCAATTGGATCGCATCCGTATTGAGTCTGCCAATGGATCCGTACCGATTGGAAATTTTGTTAAACGCCGCCCTCAAAATGCGGTCGGAACGATTAACCGTGTCGATCAAAAACGCGTCATTACGGTGAAGGCGGATTTACCGCCCGAGATTAATATTACAGATAAGGTTGACGCGGTTCGCGCGTGGATTGGAAATAATTTGGATGCATTTGATCCGCGTGTGTCGATCGAATTTAAAGGCCAAGACGAAGACCAAGAAGAATCCATGAACTTTTTGATGAATGCTTTTTTGGTCGCGCTGTTTATCATGGCGCTTATTCTTGTCACTCAATTTAACAGCTTTTATAGCGCGTTTTTGATTCTGACGGCCGTGATCATGTCAACGATTGGGGTGTTTATTGGTTTGATGGTGATTGGGCAACCGTTTGGAGTGATTATGAGCGGAACGGGCGTGATCGCCTTGGCCGGAATTATCGTGAATAATAATATCGTTTTGATCGATACCTATGATTACCTGCATAAAAAGCAAGGGCTTGCGCCGCGTGAGGCCATTTTAATGACCGGTATTCAACGCTTCCGACCCGTGATGCTGACGACCGTGACGACTGTCTGCGGTTTGATCCCGATGGTATTGCAATTGAATATTGATTTTGTAAATCGAGACGTGACGATGGGCGCGCCAT
>NVSI01000121.1 GCA_002401195.1 Alphaproteobacteria bacterium | reverse complement strand
AAGGTTTGTATATGGCTGCTGCCAATCGCTATCGGCGGCGCATGGTTAATTTTCGCACAGAGCTTGAAGGGTTGATTCCAACCTATGGGGATTTAATTGCCATTGCGCATGATATGCCGCGCTGGGGTGAAGCTGGTGATGTTGTTGCTTATGCCCATCCTATACTGACCTTATCCGAGCCAGTGACATTTGCAGATGGGGACACTCATTATATTGCCTTACGCAAGCGTGATGGCTCTGTCAGTGGGCCGTGGGAGGTTATTGCAACCAACAATGAAACCCAGCTCCAGCTTATCGATGAAATAGACTTTACGCCCTACACAGGTAGCGAAGAAGAGCGCACCCATTTTTCTTTCGGCGTTGGTGAAGACTGGGGCGTTTTGGCACGCGTAACGGCCATTAAGCCACGTGGTGATTTGATTGAAATTTCTTCCGTCGTGGAAAACCCGATTGTTCATACCGCCGACCTCTAACAACACTTAATCAAATAAGGAGAACCAAAGCATGACCCCTGCAGAATGGGGCTTGGCTGTAGGCATTATTGCCCACAGCTTGGCCATACTTATTGCGCTGGTGAAGTTGACCTCATGGATCAGCTCTCGCATCGCAATACTCACCGAACGCCTAAATAGCATTGAGAACCAAGTCAATAATGACATTACGGGTCGCAAAGTAGTTGGCGAAATGCGTGAGGATCTCGCGGCGATTAAGTCGCAGATCATTGATATTCGGGAAGACCTGAAGTTTTTACGAACCCCACTGAATTAACCCAAACCAACCTCAAAAAGGAGAAAAACTATGTTTACATTACTTGGAAGCCTACTGGGCTTTATTTCATCTGCGTTCCCGGACTTTCTAAATATCTGGCAGGATCGTAGCGATAAAAAACACGAGCTAGAGATTCTTGACCGGCAAATGGAATCTCAAAAACAAGGGCATAATCAACGCTTGGAAGAAATCCATGTTCAAGCAGATATTTCAGAAAGCCAAGCCCTTTACAAACATGCCAGCCAACCTAGTGGCGTGCGCTGGGTTGAAGCTTTAAGGGCATCTGTGCGCCCAATTTTGACCTACGCATTCTTTTTGTTGTTTGCAACGGTCAAAACAGCGGCTTTATTCAAATTACTTGATCAAGGCGTCGGAATTACCGACGGACTGGTAGCTGTTTGGGATATTGAAACGCAAGCTCTTTTTGCTGCTGTCATGTCCTTCTGGTTTGGTCAAAGAGCACTTTCAAAGTTCCGCGCAAATGGCTGAATAACATCATCTTATTGAGTTGATTAAGTCGCTGAACGAAGCGTTACTGTTCATACAAAAACAAGGAGTTAAACAAATGAGCAAGCTATTTTACAAGGCCATGATTGAAGATATAAGAAATGAAAAATGCAGTGAGGCCGAGATGTCGGCCTTACTCGATGCCTTTGTCTATACGGTGAAAAAAACTGCAACCACGCTGGCTAGAAAAGCATGGTTTGAACTCAAAGATTACGCCACCGCCAAACGAAACGGCATCGACCAATTTACCTTGATACTAGAACGCAAAGACGTAAACGGACAAGAGCAATGGCACGGCACTTTTGAATACGGAAACAAAAACTTAACAGTCATAGGAACATTAGAAAAATGAGACACATCACACAAGAAGGAATAGACTTAATCAAACGGTTCGAGGGTTTTTCTTCAACCGTTTATTTTTGCCCTGCAGAATATCCAACCATCGGCTATGGTCATGTTGTCAAAAAGGGCGAGGACTTCTCCGCTGGTATCACCCAAGACGAAGCTGAGGAATTGTTGCGCACAGATGCACAAATAGCCGAACGAGCAGTCCTGCGCCTGATTACAGTACCATTAACAGATGGGCAGTTCGACGCGTTGGTATCATTCACCTATAATCTAGGGTCAGGCGCACTCCAACGCTCAACCCTGCGCCGTGTCATTAACCGCCAGAACCATAGTAAGGTGCCAAATCAACTTATGCGCTGGGTCTGGGCTGGTGGCCGCAAATTAAAAGGCCTTGCTAGACGTAGGGAAGCTGAGTCTATTTTTTATGTTTATCCACATTTATAATTTCAAGCGTTACTTCTCCAATAGGTAAAGTACACTCTACTTCATCACCTTCATCAGCACCCAATAAAGCTCGTCCTATAGACGAATGTTTTGCTATAGTGCCGGAATTTGGATCCCCCTGTGTGGGAACAATTTGTACTGATCTCTTTTCTTTTCCCCCTTTATCTTTGACCAAAAAATAGGTCACGTTATCGTACAGCTCGACCACATTGCCTTTGATGGCGTTTGTCTTTTCCGCCGCTTCGAACAGGTCTTCCGGCTCGTCATCCTTCTCATCAGGCGTAAAATCATGCTCAATAACCTTACTTTCATCGGGGGCTTTTTTCAGGTCGTCGCTGTCCAGTAGCTCTTGAATATAGGCTTTGAGCTTTTCAAATTCCTGCGCTGTATTGGAAAACCAATCCGTTGACCAGATGCGGTATATACGCCATCCCAGCCCTTCAAGCACTTGCTGGCGGATAACATCACGCTCCCGCGCTGATTTTGAGGAGTGGTATGTGGCACCGTCGCACTCAACGCCCATAAGATAGCCGTAAGGGTATTTGGGGTGCTTAACGCCCAGATCAATGCGATAGCCCGCCACGCCGACTTGTGGATGGACTTCACAGCCAATGCTTTCCAGCTTTTCTTTGACCCAGACTTCAAAATCGCTGTCCGGTATTTCTTCGGCATCGCGCTGACCTTCATCAATAACGCCCGTAGTGGCATAAGCCAAAAAGCCCCTTAATGCGCGTATGCCTTCAGAGGATGTATCGCTGATCTTAATGTCCTCGGGTCTAAGAGATGTAAAGACCACCATGTTTTTCTTGGCGCGGGAGAACAATACATTCAATCGTCTATAGCCTCCGGCGCGATTTATCGGCCCGAAGCGTTGCATGACCGTACCGTTTTTGTCTGGGCCGTACACCGTGGAGATAAAGATGGCGTCGCGCTCATCCCCCTGGACGCTTTCAAGGTTCTTCACAAAGAAGGATTCAAGCGTGTTTTGATAGCTGGCTTTATATTTTGCCGCATGCGGATGCTCGATAAAGGCGCGATCCATCTCAATTTCAATCAGGTCTTTTTGCACCTGATTCATCGTCGCTATGCCCAGGCTGCGATCTGGGTGCTTACGCATGAAGTCCAGCGCGGCTTTTACGATCGCCTCGACCTCATCCATGTTTGAGTTTGCTGCATAGGTGCCGCCAATATATTCCAACTTAACACCCAACTCATCGGGGTTTTTGATAGGAGATGGGAACAACACAAGGCTCTGGTCATAGAAGTGATAGTTTGAAAATGCAATCAGGCTTTCATGCTGTGAGCGATAATGACGGCTCAATGTCCGTGACGGCCTGAAAGATGATAAAGCCATGTCCATGATCGCCTCGGATGTAAAATCCTCATCAACAGCATCATCATCTTTTGCGGATGATTGGAAAAATGAGGTCGGCGGGAGCTGTTGTGGATCCCCTACAACAACAATCTGGTTAGCGCGCGCGACACCGCCCAACGCATCCTCTGGGCGCATCTGTGAGGCTTCGTCGATCACAACCAGATCAAATTTAAACTTCCCGGGGTCGAGATACTGCGCGACCGTCAGCGGCGACATAAGAAAACACGGTTTAATCTTTTGAATGGATTGGCCGGCACGCTTCATAAGATCTCTGATGGCTACATGACGGCGTTGTTTGCTGATCTCATTATGGATGAGCGCACCTTCTGTCCATGTGCTTTTTCTGCCCCGTCCGTTTCCGGCTATGGGCTTGGCGGCGTTTAATTTGTTACAAAGCTCTGTTTGCTGAAGCTCCATTATTTCCTGATCCAGCTCTTTAATTCTGGTTCTGGCCTGTTCCAGGCTCATGCCGCTGGTTTTAGAGATTACCGGATTGCGTTGGTAAATCTCCCGCGCCACGGCACTGTAAATCATATATTCGAAGGCCATAGGGAGCGTATCAAAATCGAGCTTTTCCTGATCGTATGTTTGGAGCAATTCGCCCTTGATGCTATCGGCGGCCTTGGCATAGTATCCGTTCAACTCCACCCATTGATTAAGCGCATTCGGCTTTTTAAGGGCTTGTGACAACTGTTTTGCGAGAGATTGCAGTTCAATATCCAGCCAGTAATTTTCGTCAGACGCTGAGCCAAAACGGATATTGGCATGGCCGTCAACCTCCGTTGCTATGCGGGTGGTTGCATCCACCGTATTGGTTAACGCATCCAGTTGTTCGTCAAGGGTTTTCCATGTTTTTGCAAAATCCTTATTTAAAAACACATCAAAACCGTTCTCCAGCTCTGGTATGGCTAGGCACTCGCTGATAAAGCGTGCGGTTTGGTCAATATCTTCAATATCGGTTTCTGCGCCTTTATAATCATTACCGAAAAACTTTTTAACCACATTGTCTTTATCGGCGGCATCGCGTGCTTCTTTGGCGTTTTGAAGGCGCGGCAGATCCTTGGCAATATTGGCGAAGGTTATCGCTTCGCCGGATGCTGCATTTTGAAGCTGGTCTTTTAGCGTATTCAGCTTTTCGGCTTTTACCATCAGGCCGTCCAGGTACTTTTTAACTGGAGTGTCGGGCGACACTGTATCCTTAATGTCCGCTATTTTGCTTTTCAGAGCGACAAAGCGATCATCACTTGCCAAGTCCCTCACAGAATCCAGCTCCTCCATATCGCCTTTTAAAAGCCATTGGCGGACGTTTCGGGAAAATTCATCGCCGGACGCATAGCGTTTGCGGACATTTGCCGCCCATTCATTGATTTGCTCAAGTTTTTTGAAGTCGGTCTGTATGCCATTGAAAGAGGATCCGCATATGGTCTGAAGCTGGACGTCTTGTTCGATCTTCTCTTTTTCTTCTTTGTTATCGGCAATGGAGCGCAATGTATTGGCGGCTTTTTCTGGATCAAATTTTTCTTTCTGTTTTGCCGCCAGTGTGACGACCTTTTTTGCCTGACGATAAGACGAGTCAAAAATAGCGAAAAATCCTGCATTATTGAGTGCCGCGGCATGCATGCGAATTTCATGGGGTTGCCCCATCATTGAGAGATCATAGCGTGCTTCCTGATCTTTAAGGCTTGATTGAATGCGCTCTTGTGTGTCCGCGGCGGCTTTAAGGCGCGGAGCGTTTG
>NVSI01000120.1 GCA_002401195.1 Alphaproteobacteria bacterium | reverse complement strand
AACATGTGATGTATGTGTGGATTGATGCGCTCACCAACTATATTACTTCCCTTGGGTATGGGCGCGGAGACGAGAGCCTGTTTAAGAAATTCTGGCCTGCGGATTGCCATGTGGTTGGAAAAGAAATCACGCGCTTTCATGCGATTTACTGGCCAGCCTTTATGATGTCGGTTGGCCTTCCTTGCCCGAAAAAAATATACGCCAATGGATGGTGGGTTGTAGAGGGTGAAAAAATGTCTAAATCTCTTGGTAATGTCATTACACCTGAAACATTGCTCAACACATACGGAAGTGACGGATCGCGTTATGCGCTCATGTCCTTACTTCCATTTGGGAATGACGGAAACTTTGTGCATGAAAATGCAATCAACCGCATTAACGGTGATTTGGCCAACGGTATTGGGAATTTGGCGCAACGATCATTATCAATGATTGCCAAAAATTGTGACGCGAAAATCCCTGAAAAAGGCGATTTTACGGCTGATGACACTGATTTATTGAACAAAGCTTATGCATTACCACAATTATGTGAGGTGCATATTGATGACATCCACGTTCATAAATATTTGGAAACTGTATGGGGCGTTATTGCCGATGCCAATGCCTATATCGACACGCAAGCGCCATGGAAATTGAAAAAAGAAGACCCCACCCGCATGGAAACGGTTCTTTATGTGTTGGCAGAGGTTATTCGTTGCACGGCGATTATGGCGCAACCGATCGTCCCAACAGGCGCGAACAAGATACTCGATCAACTGACTATTCCAATGGATGCGCGCGGATTTGATAGCGTGACAGAGCAGGGCGCCTTGACCTCAGGAACATCGATTCCTGCGCCACAAGGGGTTTTCCCACGATTGGATATTGTTAAAGAAGAGGCGGCCGCGTAAATCATGATACTTGGCGTGCCCTTATGGTTTATTTTCGCTCTATCGGCATCGATCGTCTGGGGACTTGGTTACGTTCTGTCTGAACAATTATTAAAGACTGGAATTACTCCTGCTTTTTTAGTCATGTGTCAGGCCATTATTGTTTTACCACTTTATGCGATATCGGCATGGAGCCTCGGAAATCCAGCCGAAGAAATACGATCGGTTTTATCAAATAAAACACTTCTTTTTTATATGCTCATCAGTTCTCTTGCGATTTTAGGCGGCAATTTCTTAATTCTCTATGGCATTTCAGTTAAAAACGCCACCATGGTTTCCATGATTGAAATATCCTATCCGTTTTTCATCGTCTTATTTTCATGGCTGTTTTTTAAAGATATTCAGATCAATTGGTGGACGGCCCTGGGCGGCGTGTCTATTTTTACAGGTGTTTGTATTATTTACCTTAAAGGAGGCGCCTAGATGTATATCGATTCACATTGCCATTTAACACATAGTCACATTACAGAATTGGGGAATGCGGCCGAGATCGTGGCCAACGCGAATAAGGCGAATGTCGTTGGAATGCAGACCATTTGTTGTCGCATCGCCGAAGAATTTGATGATATCTTAACAACCGTAAAACCCATGAAAAACGTGTGGTGCAGCGTGGGAACACACCCGCATGACGCATCGGTTGAGGCGGAAAAGGCCTATAGCGTCGATGACATCGTAAAATTGGCAAATTCAGACCCAAAAGTGATTGGAATAGGGGAGAGCGGCCTCGATTATTTTTATGATCACGCCGACCGTAAAGACCAAGAAATAGGGTTTCGAAAGCATATTCAGGCGGCACAAGAAACAGGGTTACCGCTGATCGTTCATTCACGCGATGCAGACGATGATTGCATCCGCATTCTAAAAGAAGAGGGCGCAGGCGTGAAAAACATCCGCGGCGTTCTTCATTGTTTTTCGTCTTCTGAAAAAATGGCAATGGAAGGTTTGGACCTTGGATTTTATATCTCATTTTCAGGTATGATCACATTCAAAAAAATGGATTGGCTCCGTGATATTGCGGCCAAGGTTCCGATGGATCGTTTGTTGATTGAAACAGACGCGCCATTTCTTGCGCCGGCGCCATTTCGTGGCAAAACAAATCAACCGGCCTATATTGAAAACACCGCCCTTGCCGTGGCAAAAATCTTCGACAAAACACGGACAGAAATGGGGCAAATAACGGCTGACAACTTCTTTACTTTGTTTGATAAAGCCCTCCAAACATGGGAAAAACCATGAGTAAAACGGCGAAAATAACAATCTTAGGCTGTGGCGGATCGGGCGGAACACCGCTTGCGACCAATTATTGGGGCGCGTGTGATCCTGGTGAGCCAAAAAACCGCCGTACGCGTGCCTCTATTGCGATACGTACGGCACGTACATGTGTTGTCATCGATAGTGGCCCTGACTTTCGGACACAAACCTTGCGTGAGAATATAGAGAATATCGATGCCGTTATTTACACGCATCCTCATGGCGATCACGTCAATGGTATTGATGATTTGCGCTATGTTGCGATTAAACAACGCCGCGTGCAAGAGAATGATAATATTCGTGTGCCTATTTATGCCGATGAACACACGCTAAGCGACCTAAAAACACGTTTTCATTACATGTTCAACGAAAGCCCCGATGGCGTTTATATTCCATTGATTGTGGCTCATGAGATCAAAGATTATGAATCTGTGACCATTAATAACGACCTGACATT
This sequence comes from Alphaproteobacteria bacterium, assembly GCA_002401195.1. Taxonomy (GTDB): domain Bacteria; phylum Pseudomonadota; class Alphaproteobacteria; order Micavibrionales; family UBA1664; genus UBA1664. The sequence goes on along the minus strand of NVSI01000120.1, from coordinate 2,587 downwards.
GACGTCATTTGTTCAAATTCACGGCCGTGGGCGATCCTTGGGATACCGCATTGGAAATGTCGGATATTCCACCGATACATCTGATTTAGATGACAAGGCGTTAAACGCACTTAAAGGCATCGACACATGGATCGTCGATTGTGGGCAATACGGAACAGACACAAAAGAGTTAACCGTTCATGCCAATTTAGAACTCGTTTTAAGATGGAATAAAGTTATTGGGGCCTCAAAAATCTACCTCACACACTTAACACCGCGCGGAGATTACGCAACATTAAACGCGGAAACACCCGATTACATTGAATGCGCGTATGATGGACTGGAAATTGACGTTAAATTATATCCGTTAACTTAGCGTTTACCATATGTATTCATCGTAAAGCTAGCCGGAGAAGAAGAACGTCAAAAACTTTACTTTACTTTACTTTATGTTTTTCATAAAGTATACATTGTTGCGTTAATTTTAAAACTTAGGAGATAATATATAATGTCAAAAAAAAGCAATAAAGGTGTTGTTAGCGAGTTCTTTGAAGCCGTTTTAGGGCCAGATAGAGAAGACGGAGGACGTTGGTTTGTTTTTAAAATTTGTGTTGCATCTCTACTGATCGCAGGAACATTAAAAGCTTGTAAGGATTTAGAGAGAGAAAAATCTTCTGCTGACGCAAACATTACCATTGGACAAGAAACCTTAAAGCTATCTAAGCCAAAAGCGGACGCACCAAAATTTACAATCGGCTAAAAAAGTATCAAATAACCACGTATAGGAAACTATGCGCAGTTATTTGCACCTGATAACAAACACACCAATTATATTCCATAATATATATTATCACACAATTATAATACTATTGAAACGGATCCCTATTGTCCTTATCCTCGCCCTATGGATACAAATAAAGACCGATACGACATAAACGATTTAAAACTTCTTGTTGAAACATTGCGCGATCCAAACGGTGGATGTCCATGGGACATCGAACAAACATTGGACAGCATCACACAAGACACGATCGAGGAAGCGTACGAAATCACGGACGCGATCGAACGCAAGGACATGAACGCGTTAAAAGGTGAAATTGGCGACATGTTGTTTCACACGGTCTTTTATTCCAAAATGGCATCCGAAGACGGGCATTTCGAATTCGATGACGCCGTTGATGGTGTCGTAAAAAAGATGATCTATCGCCACCCTCATGTGTTTGGTGACGCGATTGCGAAAACGGCCGAAGATGTCGTCAGCAATGTTTGGGAACAGGCAAAAAACAAGGAAAACCCGACCAAGGCGGGTGGTCATTACTTGGATAGCGTCACAACAACGTTACCCGCGCTTACTTTGGCTTCTAAGATTCAAAAGAAAGTCCAAGCCGTTGGATTTCGTTTCCCTGATATCTCTGATGTTTTCCAAAAAATAGACGAAGAAACACAGGAATTAAAAGAAGCCATCGCGGCAAACAATCAAGAACATATCGAAGAAGAATTCGGAGATTTATTGTTTTCTGTGGCTCTTCTGGGGCGTCATTGCGGGTCCGACAACAAACCAGAAGGCGCGCTACGTAAGGCGAATCTTAAATTCATTGAACGTTTCAACGCCATGGAAGATCATTTGAAAGAGGCAAACATATCATTGGAAAACGCGTCCGTCGATGACATGTTAAGCGCATGGAACCTGATCAAAGATCAGACGAAGAGTAGTGAAAAACCTTCAAAAACTTGTGGTACGCCGCCTCGCCCATCATAACGCAGACCTGGGCATCCTCTTCATTATATTCGCATGAATTCACCGTCGCGTTGGCATGCAACCACGCAATCGCCTTTCCATCCTCCACAGGAATGGAGAAATTGTAATCATTTTGACCTATATTCAGGTGATAAATGATCGTATTAAGAAGGTCGTTTACCCCCTGCCCCGTGACCGCCGAAATCGCGCAACGCGAGGCATCTTTGCGTGTTGATTGCGTGATCCGATTAAATTCAAATTCATCCTTATCACGCAATAGATCGATCTTATTATACACGTGAATAATGTGATCTGATTCTGGTGATATATTTAAGCTTTTCAATGTTTTGCGAACTGTTTGATGTTGCACTGCCATATCCTCACTGGATGCATCATGTACATGCAAAATGATATCGGCCTCGACCACCTCTTCCAATGTTGCGCCAAAGGCCGCGACCAGTTCAGTCGGTAAATTCCGAATAAATCCAACTGTATCCGACATAATGGATTGTTGACCATTGGGCAGTTTCAAGGCGCGCATCGTTGGATCCAGTGTCGCAAATAACATGTCTTTTGATAAAACATTCGCCTGCGTCAAACGATTAAATATCGTGGATTTCCCCGCATTCGTATACCCGACAAGCGCGATAATGGGAAAGGATTCTTTCTCTCTCGCCTTTCGTTGAAGCGTTCTGTTCGATCGGATTTTTTCCAGATCTTTTTCAAGGCGCTTCATTTCAACATCCAACGCACGTCGGTCAAGTTCCGTTTGTTTTTCTCCTGGGCCACTGACGACCCCTCCTCCTCCGCGTTGTCTCTCAAGGTGAGTCCACAGGCGAATAAGACGCGATTTTTGATATGTTTTATAGG
>NVSI01000119.1 GCA_002401195.1 Alphaproteobacteria bacterium | reverse complement strand
AATCACTCGTGATATTCCAAATGTTGGTGAAGAAGCCATGCGTCACTTGGATGAAGCGGGTATTGCCTATGTTGGCGCCGAAGTGAAGCCAGGGGATATCTTGGTTGGTAAGGTGACACCAAAAGGCGAAAGCTTGATGACACCAGAAGAAAAACTTCTGCGTGCGATCTTTGGTGAAAAAGCGTCTGATGTTAAAGACAGCTCGTTGCGCGTTGGCGCTGGGGTTGGTGGAACTGTTGTTGAAGTTCGTGTCTTTAATCGTCGCGGTGTTGATAAAGATGCCCGTGCGATTCAGATTGAAAAAGAAGAAATCGAAGCATTAGCAAAAGATCGCGATGATGAGCGTACGATTTTGGAAGGTGGTTTCTATAACCGCTTACAAGATTTGTTGGTTGGTCAGGATGTTACGTCCGCACCAAAAGGCACATCATTGAAGAAGGGATCCAAAGTGACGGCGAATGACCTTGAAGAATTACAAAAAGGTCAATGGCGTCAAGTTTCAATCAAGGACGAAAAACAAATGTCCGAAATTGAATCGATGGGTAAAACATTCGACGAAGCAATCGACAATCTTATGGCTCGTTTTGAGAATAAGATCGAGAAATTGCAACGTGGTGATGAATTGCTTCCTGGTGTGATGAAGATGGTTAAAATCTTTGTGGCTGTGAAGCGTAAGCTTCAATCAGGTGACAAAATGGCGGGTCGTCATGGTAACAAGGGGGTTATCTCTCGTGTTCAACCACAAGAAGACATGCCATATTTGGAAGACGGAACACCCGTTGATATCGTTTTGAACCCTCTTGGGGTGCCATCACGGATGAACGTTGGTCAGATTCTTGAAACTCATCTTGGGTGGGCGTCACGGGCTTTGGGTCAACAAATTGGTGCGATGGTTGATGCGGTTGCTGATAAAGCCAAACCAAAGAAAGAAGAGTTGGTTGGCTTGAAAGACAAGCTGCGTGTTGTTTATGGTAATGTTTATGAAGATAAAGTTGCCCAACTGAATGATACTCAAATGGTTGAAATGGCCGGAAACCTTCGTAATGGTGTTCCTTTTGCGACGCCAGTCTTTGACGGCGCACGCGAAGCTGATATCGATTTATTGTTGGACGAAGCAGGTTTATGCCGAACAGGTCAGGTGATTTTGACGGATGGTCGTACGGGTGAAAAATTTGATCGCCCTGTGACGGTTGGTTACATGTACATGCTGAAATTACATCACTTGGTTGATGATAAAATTCACGCGCGTTCAACGGGTCCATATTCACTTGTGACGCAACAGCCATTGGGTGGTAAAGCCCAATTTGGTGGTCAACGTTTCGGAGAGATGGAAGTGTGGGCATTGCAGGCTTATGGCGCTGCATACACGCTTCAGGAACTTTTGACTGTGAAGTCTGATGAYGTWRYGGGTMGWGCKAAAGYWTATGAARSSATYGTKMRWGGWGAARRTAWSYYTGWWMYMGGTATTCCTGAATCATTCAATGTTTTGACAAAAGAGCTTCGTGCCCTTGGTTTGAATATCGATTTGCAAAACTCAGGAACAAAATAAATAGTGCATGTCCCCGCGTCACTCGCGGGGCATTTAAACACTGATAGAATTTTAAAAGGCAGGACAAAAAAATGAATGAATTAATGAACCTCTTTGGAAATGTACAAGGCCCGCAAAGCTTTGACTCACTTCGTATTGCAATCGCATCACCAGAACAAATGATGAGCTGGTCTTACGGTGAAGTAAAAAAACCTGAAACCATTAACTATCGGACGTTCAAACCAGAACGCGACGGTTTATTTTGTGCGCGTATCTTTGGCCCAGTGAAAGATTACGAATGCTTGTGCGGTAAATATAAACGCATGAAATTTAAAGGAATTATTTGTGAAAAATGTGGCGTTGAAGTTACATTGACAAAGGTTCGCCGTGAACGCATGGCGCACATCGATTTGGCCGCTCCTGTGGCGCATATCTGGTTTCTAAAATCATTGCCATCACGTATTGGTTTGATGATGAACATGACATTGAAAGAACTTGAAAAGGTTCTTTATTTTGAAAACTACATGGTTGTTGAGCCGGGTATGACTCCGCTTACTATGTATCAGTTGCTCACCGAAGAAGAATACATGGATGCCCAAGACGAGTATGGAGATGAGAATTTCCGCGCGTTGATCGGTGCAGAAGCCTTGAAAGAGGTTTTGTCGAATGTTGATTTGGAGGCCGACAAAGCCGCAGCCGAAGAAGATTTGGCCAATTGTGGTTCTGAAATCAAACGTAAAAAATTGGTGAAACGCATTAAATTGCTTGGCGCATTCCTTGACTCTGGAACGCGTCCTGAATGGATGATTTTGGATACGTTGCCTGTTCTTCCACCTGAATTGCGCCCATTGGTGCCTTTGGATGGTGGTCGTTTTGCGACATCTGATTTGAACGATCTTTATCGCCGCGTTATTAACCGTAACAACCGTTTACATCGTTTGATTGAGCTTCGCGCTCCTGACATTATTGTGCGTAACGAAAAACGTATGTTGCAAGAATCCGTTGATGCATTGTTTGATAACGGTCGTCGTGGCCGCGTGATTACAGGGACAAATAAACGTCCATTGAAATCATTGTCAGACATGTTGAAAGGGAAGCAAGGTCGTTTCCGTCAAAACTTACTTGGTAAGCGTGTGGATTATTCAGGTCGTTCTGTTATTACAACAGGTCCAGAATTGAAATTGCATCAATGTGGTTTGCCAAAGAAAATGGCTCTTGAACTCTTTAAACCATTTATTTATCACAAGCTTGAATTGTACGGTCATGCGACAACAATTAAAGCCGCAAAGAAAATGGTCGAAAAAGAAAGACCAGAAGTATGGGATATCTTGGAAGAAGTTATCCGCGAACACCCGGTTATGTTGAACCGTGCGCCAACATTGCACAGACTTGGTATCCAGGCCTTTGAACCTGTTTTGGTTGAAGGAAAAGCCATCCACTTGCACCCATTGGTTTGTACTGCGTTTAACGCTGACTTTGATGGTGACCAGATGGCGGTTCACGTTCCATTGTCGATCGAGGCTCAATTGGAAGCCAGATGTTTGATGATGTCGACAAACAACATTTTGTCTCCGTCTTCGGGTAAGCCGATTATTGTGCCGTCACAGGATATTGTTCTTGGACTTTACTATATGTCTTTGGCTGTTGATGGTGAAAAGGGCGAAGGAATGACATTCCGTGGCCCAGGTGAAATCCAACATGCATTGACGAACGAACAATTGAGTCTTCATGCGAAAATCAAATGTCGTTACGAAGGCGTTGATGCGGATGGAAATAAGAAAGTTGAAATCATGGAAACGACACCTGGTCGTATGCTTGTGTCGGAACTTCTTCCACGTCATCCAAATGTACCGTTTGACTTGGTGAACACCATTTTAACGAAAAAAGCTGTGTCTCACTTGATCGACGTGATCTATCGTCACTGTGGTCAAAAAGAAACAGTTATTTTCTGTGATCGTATGATGAAAATCGGATTTAAGAATGCTTGTACTGCGGGTATTTCCTTTGGTAAGGCGGACATGTTGGTTCCTGACTCCAAGGCTGACTTGGTTGCGGCTGCGCAAGCAAAAACCAAAGAATTCGAGCAGCAATATCAAGATGGTTTGATTACACAAGGTGAAAAATACAACAAAGTGATCGATGTTTGGTCGGCGTGTACCGATGATGTATCTGACGCGATGATGGCCGAAATTTCGAATGTAGAGAAAAACGGTTTGAACAGCGTTTACATGATGGCTCACTCTGGTGCGCGTGGATCGGCAACTCAGATTCGTCAGGTTGCGGGTATGCGTGGTTTGATGGCGAAGCCATCAGGCGAAATCATTGAAACACCGATTATTTCAAACTTTAAAGAAGGTTTGAGCGTGTTGGAATACTTTAACTCCACCCACGGGGCGCGTAAGGGTCTTGCGGATACGGCGTTGAAAACAGCGAACTCTGGTTACCTAACGCGTCGTTTGGTTGATGTGGCACAGGATGTGATTATCACGGAACAAGATTGTGGAACTGAAAACGGTTTGACATTGCGCGCCGTGATTGACGGTGGTGACGTGATTGTTCCATTGTCTGAACGCCTTCTTGGCCGTGTACCACAACATGACATTGTTCACCCTGAAACAGGGGATGTGATCGTTCCGAGAAACCAAATCGTTGATGAATCAACTGCTGAACTCATTGAAGAAGCCGGCGTTGATGTTGTTATTACACGTTCTGTTTTGACATGTGATGCAGGCGATGGGTGTTGTGCCAATTGTTATGGCCGTGATCTTGCACGCGGAACTCCCGTGAATATGGGCGAGGCCGTTGGTGTTATGGCGGCTCAATCAATTGGTGAACCTGGAACACAGCTTACGATGCGGACATTCCACATTGGTGGTGCGGCGCAACGTGGCGCGGAACAATCATCAATTGAGGCATCTTTGGATGGTACAATTGAAATCAGCTATGAAAACACAGTGAAGAACTCTTCGGGTGTTGCGATCGTTATGGGCCGTAACATGGAGGCGTCCATTAAGGATGCGAAGGGCGTAGTAAGAGCGTCTTATCGCCTGCAATATGGTGCGACTCTTCTTGTCAAAAATGGTGCCAAGATCAAGGCTGGTGCGAAGATTTCTGAATGGGATCCGTATACAATGCCGATTATCACTGAAAAAGACGGGATTGCAACTTATGTTGATCTTGTTGACGGTGTGTCATTGTCCGAGCAACTTGATGAAACCACAGGGATCGCGTCTAAGGCTGTGATTGACTGGAGATTAACACCAAAGGGCGCAGATCTAAAACCACGTCTTGCGTTGCTTGATGCCAAAGGTAACCCAGTGATGTTGGCCAATGATATTGCTGCGAGTTATCTTGTTTCAGCGGGCGCTGTTTTGTCTGTTGAAAATGGAGCGGCGGTTAAGGCCGGTGACGTGATTGCGCGTATTCCACGTGAATCATCGAAAACACGCGATATTACGGGTGGTCTGCCACGTGTGGCTGAACTCTTCGAAGCGCGTCGTCCAAAAGACTTTGCTGTTATCTCTGAGATTGATGGTTATGTTGAGTTTGGTAAGGATTATAAGGCAAAACGCCGTATTATCGTGAACCCAACTGATACTGATATGGAGCCTTCAGATACCTGATTCCAAAAGGTCGCCGTATGGCGGTTCAAGAAGGTGACTTCGTTCATAAAGGCGACACCATTTTAAAAATAAGTGAAATTAAAGATGCCTATTTTGATGATGAATTACTGTCTCGAACTAAGAATCAAG
>NVSI01000118.1 GCA_002401195.1 Alphaproteobacteria bacterium | reverse complement strand
AATTTTGATTTAATATCCATGAGTTTTAACTTAGGCCGTAACGGCGCTTCCGCCTTCGGCTTCTGGATCGCGAAGAACATATCCACGCCCCCAAACAGTTTCGATATAGTTCATGCCGCTTGACGCGTCTTCCAATTTTTTACGAAGTTTACAAATGAAAACGTCAATAATTTTAATTTCAGGTTCATCCATACCATTATAAAGATGGTTCAAGAATGCCTCTTTTGTTAACGTTAAACCTTTGCGAAGCGCCAAAAGCTCCATAATTCCGTATTCTTTCCCCGTAAGGTGAACCATTTTCCCATTAATTTCAACAGTGCGTGTGTCAAGATTTACGGCCAAACGACCCAGTTCAATGACGTTTTGTGCGTGCCCTTTTGAACGGCGCAAAATGGCCTGAAGGCGGGCTTGTAATTCACGTTTATCAAATGGTTTTGTCAGATAGTCATCCGCGCCAAAGCCAAGGCCTTTCACTTTGTGATCCAGTTCAGTCAGGCCAGAGAGAATCAGAATGGGTGTTTCGACCTTTGAATTACGAAGGTTTTTTAAAACATCATACCCATCCATGTCAGGCAGCATAAGATCAAGGATGATCATGTCGTATTCGTACACTTTACCAAGGTCGAGGCCGTCTTCGCCCATATCGGCGACATCCACAACGTGACCGTCACTTTTGAGCATCATTTCGATGCTTCTTGCCATTGAACTATCGTCTTCTACTAATAATACGCGCATGTTCTAACTTCCTTCCCGAAGTGTTTTCGTGTTAACCTTTGTTAATATACTATCAGAAATTAACCTTTATTAACAAATTAAATATTTACCTTTATATGAGCATCTCTGAACACATCGCAATTGAAATTGAAAAGCTAAGCCCTATGGCGGTTTACGGAAGCGTAACCAAAATTTTAGGGTTAATGGTGGAGGTCGCAGGGATAGCAGATCGCCTGTCCATCGGGTCAACTTTGTATTTATGCCCGAGTGATGGCCGAGAGATTCTGTGTGAGGCCGTCGGGTTTCGCGACAATGTCGCGCTTGTTATGCCCTTTGGCACGCTTGAAGGCGTTGGTTTGGGGTGCAAGGCGCGCATTGTTGGGTACGCGCCCTTTGYTTGCCCGGATGAAAGCTGGCTTGGCCGGGTTGTAAATGCCCTTGGCGAGCCGTTGGATGGAAAAGGGCCGCTGGGCGAAGGAAGCATCAAAGTACCGTTTCGGAACTCTCCACCACCGGCGCATCAAAGAACGCGCATGGGCGGAAAACTTGACCTTGGAGTCCGCGCAGTCAACACATTCCTTTCGACCTGTATGGGGCAACGAATGGGGATTTTCTCTGGATCTGGTGTTGGTAAATCAGTGACATTATCCATGATGGCCAAGTATACAAAGGCGGATGTGTCCGTGATCGGGTTGGTCGGGGAACGTGGACGCGAGGTTCAAGAATTTTTAGAAGATGATCTTGGCGCGGAAGGATTAAAACGCTCAGTTGTTGTTGTATCGACTGGTGACGAGCCACCCTTAATGAGACGCCAGGCGGCCTATTTAACGATGGCGATTGCTGAATATTTCCGCGAAAAAAATAAACAAGTTCTGTGCATGATTGATTCTGTCACGCGTTTCGCAATGGCGATTCGTGAAATTGGGTTGTCCGCGGGGGAACCACCAACCACAAAAGGGTATCCGCCCTCCATGTATGGAGAGCTTGCAAAGTTATTGGAGCGCGCAGGTTCAGGCATAAAGGGGCAGGGGGCAATCACAGGGATTTTCACCATTTTGGTGGAAGGTGATGATATGAATGAACCCGTTGCCGATGCGGCGCGCGGTATTTTGGATGGTCACATTGTGATGGATCGAGCGATCGCGGATCGTGGACGTTATCCTGCTATTGATATCTTGAAATCCGTATCGCGTTCGATGCCTGAATGTCTTGATAAAAAACAAGCAGACATTGTGAAACGCGCGCGCACGCTTATTTCGACCTATGAAGATATGGCGGAACTGATCCGTCTTGGTGCCTATCGCAAGGGTTCCGACCCCAAAGTTGATGAAGCCATTCAGTATTATGATGAGATTGAGGCATTTTTAACACAGCAAAAATCCGAACAAACATCCATTGATGATGGGTTTAAACGTTTRTCTGAAATCCTTCATATGACCGGCGCGGAAGGATAGGTGCGATAAATGGCTAATCTTGATCCCCTTATTCGTCTCAATAAATTCGAGCTTGAAGAAAAGCAACGCGTATTGGCGGCTCTCTATGCCAATGTTGGGCGCTTGGAAACGATGAAGTCAGGCATGCTGGATAGTTTGGAATCTGAAAAAGACGTCACGGATCAAGATTTAGGCGACATCACAATGATACAGGCGTATTTAGCGTATTTAGGACGTGTAAAACGCGATGTTGCACGGTTTGACCAAGAAATCGACAAGATCGAGGCCCGTATTGATTTGGCCATTGATGATATGCGCGAAGCCTTTGGAGAGTTGAAAAAAATCGAAATCACGCGCGATCGTCGTTTGAAAGAAATACGCGATGAAAACAAAGCCCGCGAAGACGCGTTATTCAGTGAAATCGCATTGGAAATGTACCGCCGACAAAAATGATCCTATTGACGCAGTCTTGTTTCGCGTTTATGTATATCGTAAATATAAAGAGCGAAAGGAAGTAACAAGGTATGGGAATTGTGGATTTAAGCCCCCTCGGCATTGTGTCAGGAACATTAGAAGAGACAACAAGGCAGCATTTGCAAGCACAACTAGAATCTGACGCGAAATATTTTCCGAGTGAGTTTTTAAAAAAAGTATACAAAGAAAACCCAGAATTTGTTGAATGGATGTTGGATAATGATCCTGTGACATTGGATGTGTATATGCCTGGGAAAAAGAACTCTCTAGAAAAACATTGCAATGAACAATTGAAAATATACCGCGCAGAAAAATCAAATAAATTATCCACGGAATTTTCAAATCTGAACAAAAAACGTGATGGTTTTTTAGTCCGTTTAAAAGCCTTTAAACCGAAAATTTTTTAAATAAATGACTAAGTAAAAGGCGCCCCCTTAAAGCTATAGAATCTGGCGTTCAGGAGTATGCGAAAACTTTAAAACTCTAGCTGTTATTGTATAGGCGTGGGTAATGCTGTTTTTATCCTTTATTCCGAAAGGATGATTCGTWAAAACAAATATATGCCTGATCAATTTATTCACCTCCACCTGCATTCCGCCTATTCTTTGGCGGAGGGCGCCATTAAGGTCAAAGACCTTATCCAAAATAGCACGCATTTGAAACAACCTGCCGTTGCCGTGACGGACACAAACAACATGTTTGGCGCACTGGAATTCGCCCTTGAGGCTCAAAAAAAGGGCATTCAACCGATCATAGGATGCCAAATTCGCCTTGGTCATGAAGGCCATGAATTGGTTATGCTCGCTCAAAATGAGGAAGGCTASCTCAATCTTTCGCGCCTTGTATCTGATGCGTATATGGAGACGGAGGATACCCACGATCCTTATGTGTCTTGGGATGAGTTGGCAAAATTTAACGCAGGCCTCATTTGCCTGACGGGTGGATTGAACGGTCCGATTGCCCAATATCTTCTTCATAATCAAGCATCTGATGCAGAAAAAGCCACGAAAAAGCTCAAAAAAATATTTAAAGACCGTCTTTATTTTGAGATACAACGTCATGGGTTACGCGAAGAAAATCAGATTGAAAACGATCTTTTAGATTTGGCTTATAAACATGATATCCCACTTGTCGCGACGAATGATTGTTATTTCGTGAATCGTAAAATGCACAGGGCGCATGATGCGTTGCTGTGCATCGCGGATGGCCGTTATGTAAGCGAAGATGACCGCCGCAAGGTCACGCCCGACCATTATTTAAAATCATCGGATGAAATGATCCGTTTGTTCGCGGATTTGCCCGAAGCGATAGATAACACGGTTCAAATTGCACGCCGTTGTTCGTTCTTACTCAAAGTCGTCGATCCAATTTTACCGCCGTTCGATTGTGGGGAAGGGCGTTCGGAAGTTGAAGAATTAGAGCATTTATCCAAAACAGGCCTTCAGTGGCGCCTTGAAAATTTTGTTAAAGATTTCGATAAAGAAGATGTCTCAAAACCATATTGGGAACGATTGGATTTTGAACTTAAAATTATTATTGAAATGGGATTTCCTGGGTACTTCCTGATTTGTTCCGACTTTATACGATGGGCAAAAAATAAAGACATTCCCGTCGGCCCAGGCCGTGGATCAGGTGGGGGATCCCTTGTCGCATGGGCGCTTAAAATTACCGACCTTGATCCATTGGAATTACAACTTCTTTTTGAACGTTTTTTGAACCCTGAACGTGTATCGATGCCTGATTTTGATATCGATTTTTGTCAGGAACGCCGCGAAGAAGTGATCGCATATGTACAGGACAAATACGGCCGCGATAAAGTGGCGCAAATTATTACATTTGGTAAGTTACAGGCGCGCGCCGTTGTGCGCGATGTTGGGCGCGTTCTTCAGATGTCTTATGGTCACGTTGWCCGCATTGCGAAAATGATCCCAAGTAACCCGGCCGATCCCTTGACATTACAAGAGGCGCTGAACCAAGACGCCGACCTTCGCAATGAAATTCGAAAGGATGAAACATCTCAAAACCTGATCGACATTGCATTGGAACTTGAAGGTTTGTATCGCCATGCCTCAACACATGCGGCGGGAGTGGTGATTGCGGACCGCCCGCTTCATGAGCTTGTGCCGTTGTATCGCGATCCAAAATCCGAAATGCCCGTGACTCAGTTCAATATGAAATATGTTGAACAAGCGGGATTGGTAAAGTTTGACTTTCTTGGTCTGAAAACACTGACTGTTATTCATCGCGCGATCAAAACGATTAAAGAAACGCAAGGCGAAGAGATTGATATTTTGAGCGTTCCGTTTGATGACGAAAAAACATTTGAGATGTTAAAGCAGGGAAAAAATGTTGGCGTGTTTCAGGTAGAGAGTGCAGGGATGCGCGACCTTGGGAAACAGATTCAAATCAGCAACCTTGAAGAACTTTTGGCTGTTATCGCTCTGTATCGTCCTGGGCCGATGGAAAATATTCCCGTGTATTTGGAGAATGTAAAAAACCCATCTGATATCGATTATATGCATCCAAAACTTAAACCCATTACCGAAGACACATACGGCGTGATGATTTATCAGGAACAAGTGATGCAGGCCGCGCAGGTTTTGGCGGGTTACACTCTCGGCGGTGCGGATTTACTTCGCCGTGCGATGGGTAAAAAAATCAAAGAAG
>NVSI01000117.1 GCA_002401195.1 Alphaproteobacteria bacterium | reverse complement strand
TAAAGATTATGATTTTTTTGTACCGTTAAACGCTAGCGGAAGAGAAGTAATTGTACGCGGAAAAGCATTTTTAAAAGTTTCATTAACTTCTTCGTGACACTTGATTAATGCGCCGTCCACCGCAATATTTATGCTTTTTTCCAAATGTGGATTCTCTCCTTTTTCTAAAAATATATTTGTTTGATCATAAAGGCATTCATACACTTTTTGATATGTTTCATGTTCTGCATTTTTTCCACAACTGACTAAAAACAAAGACACAATAGATAGAAAAAATATACTCTTAAATAACTTGATCATCTAATATTTCCTGCGTTCGTTTGTTAAGGTCATAAAGAAAAAGTGGGCCACCCCTCATCCCTTTTCTCAAAAAATCAATAAACTTCTTTTGCATCTTAAGTCTTTCTTTCAGTCTTTCAAGAGCTTCTTCTTTTTCATCGCCTGAAACACCTGGTTTTCTAATTGGAAGAGGAGGCTTTTTCTTTAATGCAGCTTTTGGTTTCCTTTTTGGAAGCGGCAGTTTTTTTATTGCAAATAAAGCATCATTGATTTTATTTTTCGTTTCTCCAACAGGTCGAATAATTCCATCAACATTCAAATTATTTGCGAATTGAAAATCACGTATTCCATCGAACATTTCATTATCGGTAAAGCCATGAATGTCTTTCTCGGTTGGATAGAATCCAAAATCACGCAATGTTGATTTTGTGTTTTTAACATCGTCCTTATCCACGCGGGAAAATTTTGAAATTGTGCTTTTTAATTCAAACATTTTACTTACCCCTCTCTAATAACTATCCGCGATGCGTTCTAGTTTTTGGCGTTCTGAAAATTGTGTTTTTTCCAAAATATTGCGTGCCGCGACATTCGAGAGGTCGTTATTAATTGAACTAAAACGCAGTTTATCTAAATCTTCACGTTGTTTTTTTTCGGATTCAGATTCGTTATAAAGACCAAGTAAAATTGCCTCGCGCGATCCGCTTCCGCCGCCGATTCCGGTTGCTCCAAAACGTGCGTTTCGTTTCGCGACCGACCGTTTAAGAGCCGAGCGCCTGCGGCGTTCCGCGCCCACGGCATCCAGTTCTATTTTCTGCCTTTGCGCATTCGCGTTGGCTGTTGCCTCTGTCGTTTTTTGAGATTGCTGCCGTTTTAAATTGCGCATTGCGTAATCACGTTGGCGCTTTGCCATTGATCCCCCCGATAGGGTGCCAACGGCCTTTCCAATCGTTTGCAGAGTGCCTAGTGTTGTGTTGATCGTTCCAAGTGTTGATGCAAAAGTTCCCATTAGTCATTCACCTTTAGTTCAGTTGTTACAGAAAGAAGAGTAAACGGAAGCGGCGCTTCCTGTTCAATTCTCCACAGTGGTTTTGTTAAATCTTTTTGCCAGCCAAAGGCTTTTACCGCCAAATCGCGACTGACTTTTTCTTGTGCTACGTCCAAAATTTGACCATCGTCAAAATCACGCAGCGATACATTTTGAAGACCGCGGCCAACATCCAAACGGAGGGCTGCCGTTTCCTCGACACGAAACACCGCTTCGATCAAACGCACCGCACGACCCGCCCCACCATTTGATAAAATAGAGGGAGGAAGGGGTTCGCAAACATGCGTATAAGGCAGTCCAATTTCAACATTCAATGCAGGATCGTCCAATGTGACGCCACCGCTTGTTACAATTTTATTCGTTTGAACAATACCGTCTGCGACAATTGAAACCTCTTGCCCGTCCAGATGATCTAAACCAGACCATGACGATGTAGCCGTCCCTGAACTGCCCTTTAAAGCGGAATCTAAATACAGCGTGTCATCGAATAATTCAATCGTGTGTGCGCCGTTTCTGTTCACCAACAAATACACATCATCCCCCACGGCCGTGACGGATATAATCTGTCCCGTTGTTTCTTGAAGTGTCCATGCCGAAACCTGTTCCGCACGATAATTTGTTAAGGTCGCCAACCCTCCATCTTCTAAAACAAGGTGGAGCAAACGATTGCGTTTATCAAAAGCCTGATCAACCGGGTTTGTAATAATGTGACGCGCAAGGAGCGATAAATCCGTCGCCTGATAGGCTTGTTCTATATCCGTATAAAGAAACTCACGAAGCTCCTTTCCATTACGTGCAACAAAGATCGTCGCACCATCAACATCCACGGGTGGGACCGTCCGTTCAGTTAAAGAACCCACACGTGTTTGACGATTAATTTGAACCGTTTCTGGCGTTAATGGAGATCCCACAACCTGCCATTCTGCGCCGCTTGTAAACACCTGTAAATGGCGCCCTGAAAACACCGCGCGGATCGCATTCACTTGATCTGACAAAATCGCAAATTCAATCGACTCATCGTCAAGTCCTTCGCCCAAATCAAAATTCCAAATGTCCCCTGATTTTGAAAACCAAAGGCGGTTTGGTAAATCACGCGCGCCGCCAATGACCAAACGATCCTGATGAAATGCAACCGAAATCGGCCAGCCACGAAGAGTTGAAAAA
The DNA here is from genome assembly GCA_002401195.1 of Alphaproteobacteria bacterium. GTDB lineage: Bacteria > Pseudomonadota > Alphaproteobacteria > Micavibrionales > UBA1664 > UBA1664. The sequence goes on along the minus strand of NVSI01000117.1, from coordinate 2,873 downwards.
CTCTGTTCTTGCCAATCGGTTGTCGCATCGGCGCTCTCTAGWKSTKMSATTAANNTNCCAKCAACAACGGTCGCCGAGGCATAGGATGTCACATCAAAATCAACACCATTAATACGGAGGCGCGTCCCCGCATGAAGTGGATCAAACACATCCGTAGAGGCCGTGACCGTGACCGATCCCGTGGTACCGCTTGGTGTTAAACTCACATCGCTTTTTGAGAATTTAAAATAAGGTTGATGGTTTTTTCCATTGTCATCTGTATAAAATTCCCACGCATTTAAGGCCCAGATTCCGTCCGCACTCCGCGTTAATTTTTGCGGTTCTACATCCGGATGAGTGATCAATAATGTGTCCGCGCTTTGCGTCCAAGACAGTTGACTCACTTGCGCCTCGCTCCATGGTGTGACAAGAGTCGTAATTTTATTTCCGTCCTGATACACATCCATTTGCAAATCCGTCAGGACAAGAAGATATGTTTGTTCCGTGTTAAATTCAAAATCAATTAACCGCCCGGCGCCAGCAACCGTATCAATAAAGTACATGCCAGAACGACGCGTAATCCCACCTGTTGGATGAATAAATAAATTTCGTAATGTTAACGCACCATTTTCATACGCAGTTAAATCTCCGCGCCCAAGAAGGCGCCGCGAGACTTCACCACTTGTGAAAGTGGTTTTAATTTGTCGAACTCGACTCATATTTTTATCCTTTGTTAAAATGTTGTTTATTAAAATAAAAAACGCCCCAAAATGGGACGTTAAAATTCGCGCGTGAGTTGATCACTCACCCAAAATCGCATAAGGTTATTTCATGCGATTTGATTAATATTTTTTGCCATGGTTTTTCTCTAAACTTTTAATTCCAAGGACAACTGGATGGAAGAAGATCGTGACGGTGCATGGCACCCTCTAGGGACGAAAGAGGGAGATAAACTGTGTAAGTAATAAATACCGATTGTCTGTTTTTTTCTACGATCGTTTGTGGAAAAGGTGCATCTAAATAAATAAAATTCAATGCTTTTTGATTGCCGGAATGTGTGCATCTATGAAAAAACACATGATGGTGCCTTAAATAAGCATAAGACCCAATATACAGAAGAGTTAAAACAACGAAAAAGAGTGTTATTTTTGTATTTTTAGTCATTTTCATCCTGATTAGTCCATTCAAATTTGTGATCTATAATTTTACCATTTTCAATTTTAAGAACACCATTTATTTTATCTTTTCGATTTCCTTTAATTGGAAAAGTCTTTGCGCCTTTCTTTTTCAAAATAAAAACGGAGATAAACTTCGGGTAGTCACAGAATATGAAGAATGGGAAAATTTATCATCTTTTGCTCGTATTGCGGGATGCAGATTTAACCCTTAATAAAACTTTTAATCTACTTTATATTGCAAACCATACGAAAAAACAGCCATATAATCAAAACCATCTATATCCGGATCATACCCAGGAAATGGCGATTCCTTTGATGTCACCCTTAAAAAAACACCATGCTTATTTTTAAAATAAAATTGGCAATAGCCCATCCCTGTTCCTGAACAGGCATCAACTTCAATGTATCCAAAATTCTTAATTAAATCCTCAGCATGAAAACCCATTGTATCATAGTTACGATCTTCCCGTTCATACGGTTTCCATCCATTTTGAATAATAATTTCACGTACATCATGATACGGCATATTGAGAATTAAAGATTTCTTCTCATGATTTTGATACAAAAAAGCGCAAAATATTAAAAGCGCAAAGCAAAAAAAAGTCATTAAATATAAAAAAGTATTTTTATGTTTTGCCATCATAGTTCAATATTCTAATTGAAAGTTTAATCTTTTAAAACCCTTTTCATTATTTCAAATTTTACTAAAGCCCTATTGTTACCTACACCACTATGACGGCTTTTATTTGTTTTTATCAANAGSWWWAWTANATTKTCSAWCSYYRNTGKAKRAAYTMAMYAYARMASKKCCMYTTAAGACTTTCTGATTACGCTCATTTTCCTTCATATAATTCAAAAAATTTTCCCTCAAATCTTTTAAATAATTCGTATCTTTATCAATACATAATATTTGGTCTTGGTTTGTTTTTGTCGACGACTGAATTCTTGAAACAAATTCAATACCTTCTACAACACCATCAACCCACAAGTCACAACTGTTTTCAGATTGCAAACAAATATCGCGTAATTCAGAAGCCTTAAGAGCAAATAAATTTGCGTAAAAAAGTTCAGCTTTAACAGGAAGACACATTAAAAAAAAAGTCATAACAAATGAAAATAAAATTTTATTATTTTTTAAGTTTATCAAATACATCTTTATTTCTTTCTTCTTTTATACCTTTTCTGTGAGATTCTTTAGCGGCCTTATCCCAATCTTTATTCCTGATTGCCTGATTAAATGCAGGCCATTCTTCTTTAAATTGTGGTAGACCTTGATTAAAGAGAATGTCAATGATGGCCTCTTTATTGCCTTATGTAAATCTACCAAAATTTAGAGACTCTTTTTGTTCTTTTCTTTGTCACTTTTAAAAAGATCACAGATGTTACAAAAATAAAGAATACGTACAAATAGTAAAAATTCATCAAAATTTTAAATGACAAAAAAGACATAAAATAAAAAATAAAAAACCAGTGAATCGTACAGGTTTCATTATGGCTTAATGCGTAAGAATCATCAGAATTTCCATTGTATATGCAAAATTCAGTTTTCGGGCGCGTGTCATAAAAATTTATATCAGAGTAAATATAATACACAGACAAACCAACAGCTCCCAATAGACAAACAATCAGGTACGTTTTAGATAAAAGTTTAATATGTCTTACTATTTTTTTCGGCTTTCGTTGCGGTTTGATTAATATTTTTTTCATGGTTTTTCT
>NVSI01000116.1 GCA_002401195.1 Alphaproteobacteria bacterium | reverse complement strand
AGATATGGTCGCCTCTGGCGGCACGGCGTGTGACACCGCAACCCTCTTAAAAGATCAAGGCGCACGATCCGTCACTTTATTTTCTACAAGCGGACTTTTCACAGCAAAAAAAGTGGATCGTGTTCGCGCAACAACGGCGATTGACCGCATTAACGATAGCGATATTGACGCTCTTTTCATCACTGACACATACGACTATCTCAAAACAAATGAAACTCTCTATCAGGCCATCGAAAAAAGCCCTGTTATTCACGTCATAAAAACAGCGCCCTATCTTGCCGCCATTATCAAGGCCATCCACGTGGAAGTCACATGCGATATGGATGAGAATGAAAACTCTATCTCTTCTATTTTACGAGGGGAACACCGCAGTCAATTATGCGATAATCAAGCCGTCTCAAAACCAACAATGCTTAAGAAAAACTCCCCGTTGCGAACACTAGCCCTCGGCTAGATTTAAAATATAGTTCCATTCATGTTCACGAACGGGCGCGACCGAAAGGCGTGATTGTTTGACCAATGCCATCTCTTCTAAATTCGGGTCGGCCTTAATTTCCGCCAATGTCACAAACCTCTTGATCGGACGGACAGCCTTAAAATCAACCATACCGAACCGTCCTTTTGGATCGGTATGATCGGGATAATACAATTTCACAACCTCAACAATGCCCACAATCTCTTTGCCTTCATTGGAATGATAGAAAAAGGCAAGATCGCCCAATTCCATCGCTTTCATATTATTTGATGCTTGATAATTTCGCACACCGTCCCAATGTTCGACACCCTTTTGAACCTGGTCATCCCAGCTCCATTTATAAGGTTCAGATTTGATAAGCCAATATTGCATGATTAGTCGTTTTTATAAATCAAGGCAAACACAGCCCCAATCACAACCGTGTAAAGAACCGTTGTCGCAAGCCACGCCGCGGCCAGCTCCATTGAAATCGGCATATAAACATACGTAGCGGCCTGACCAACACCTGTATATAGACCAAGATACATACCAAAGCGAACGCCTTCGCCGATACCTTTGCCTTCGAAATTGCGTGTAAAGATAAACGCCAAGACCGCGACAAGGATCAAACGTGACCCCATGCCCAGCATGCAAAATGCCTCCATTTCCTCTGGTGTGCGCCACAAATGCGATGTCTCTTCGTACATGGATGTTAATAAATATTGATGCACGCCCATTTCATACACAACTGTGAAAATAAGCCCCGCAACAACCATTCCTATAAATCGTTTGATATTCATTTTAAATGTCCTTTCGTATTTACAATATGGATGAAAGGATAGGGTGAACGATCTTTTTTGTCAAAGGAAGTCGCGGTTTCTGTTGACATATCGTTTATAACGCGCTATAAAGCCGTCATAATCACATAAATAGGATAAAAAATGACGCATATTATTTCATTACCCGGATCTTATAACGACCACAAAGCGCACAAAACTATATTTAACGCCCTTGGCGCGACGTTCTTTATAACATCTAGCGCCGAGGCAGTTGTAGGCGAAATCAAAAAAAATACGCCCAGCATTATTCTTCTTCATTACGCGTGGATGGATCCTTACGAAAACAGGATGCAAAGCGACATTGAAAACACGCCTTCTGCGAAAAACATCCCAGTGATCGCCCTTCACGGTAACCCTAAATGGGTTCAACCATCTGTTGTCTCACAATTTAGAAAAACGTTTAATTTGGTTGGACTTCTTCCGCTCACTGCCCAACATTCAAACCGTAGAAATAGAGCAAGAAACGAAAATGGGTATTTAACGCCCGAACCTATTATCCAATCGACGTTGCGATCATTATTGGAACAAAAAGATACTCCGATAACGCCTAAAATGTTTGAAAAGGCCAAAACCATCAAACCGCAAATTCTTTGATAGGAGAAAAAAATGACCGATATTATTTCACTCCCAGATCAAATTCCAGACCTTGCAGAGCTTCACAAAGCAACCTTAAAGGATTTAGGGAAAACGCTCCGCGTCGAAGAATCTTTTTGCGCATTCATTGAAAATGCGACATCTGCGCCAAAAGCGATCGTTATGTTTGAAGGGTGGATGAAAATTTACGCCTCTGACCTTTCGAAAAATTTGAAATCGTTAAACGGTTTCAAAGACGTGCCCGTTATCGGCATATCATACGGATACTCAAGCGAAAAACCGTTTGCTCAATATTCTTCCATGTTTAACCTTGTTCAAATGATGGTTCGCGAAGATCAGTTTCCGAAAAATTACGGCGATTTCATTATTCCAAAATCAAAAAACAAGAATACAAAATTCGTATCTCCGCTGACAAACGCGTTAAAGCATGTCTTTAATGTACAGGCAAAAATCACCGATAGGCCCATCACGCGATATGATGTCACGCAAAAGGGAAAACGTCCGAAAAATTATAAAAAACTCGTCCTATAGAAAAACTCACGTGGTTTTTACCGTCATTGATGCTACGGTTTCCTCATGATAAATCTCCGTTTACTTATCCCCGATGAGGCAAAAAATTTGGGTGTCTTGCACCCTGAACTTATTCAAATATGGGATAGGAAGGCCGCGCAAGAACAATGCCTGAGACATACAAAAGATTGGGGAAACAACACGTCCCTTGGTGAAATTCTCTTTATTCAACACAATGACACCATCATTGGGTTAACGGGGTGGTACGATTTAAGTCTCTGTACGGACACGACATTCCCACCATCACATGCTGGCCTTCGATGGCACGGAATTTTACCTCAACATCGAAAGAAAAACTTTTCCCGTCAAGCCCTAAAATTATTGGCGGAACGTATTCAAAATAAAGATAAGAAGAAAACGCATCTGGTCGAAACATATCCCACAGATCGCCCAGACCTTGGTCAATATTTTTTAAAAACAGGCTTTAGTTTAGAAAAACACTATGAACGCCCAGGGRGTKTGTACACTGATTTTGAAACCGTCAGTATCGCCCTCAATAAACTGACTTAACTGCTGTTTTTTGCAAATGGACGGTCGAGAAGTTGCGCCACCGCTTCATCCAACGGCACACCTTCGCACAGACAATTATAAACCGTTTCGGCAATCGGCATATCAACGGCATTTGCCTTTGCCAATTTTACCAAGGCCTTCGCCGTATGCACACCTTCGGTCACTGAATTGCGTTCACTCAAAATCTGTTTCAATGTTTTTCCCTCACCCAGCATAACGCCCAGTGAAAAGTTGCGTGATTGCATGGATGAACATGTCAACATCACGTCACCAAATCCACACATCCCCATTAATGTTTGCTCGTCCGCGCCCATGGCTTTTGCCAAACGACCCATTTCTGCCACGCCGCGTGTAATCAAGGCCGCGCGAGCGTTCTCGCCCAACTTCATGCCATAAACCGCGCCACAAGCGATCGCCAAAACATTTTTAACAGACCCCCCAATTTGCGCGCCCAACACATCATCCGTGATATACGGACGTAAATTACGACACCCCAGGCTGTTGGCTAACTCTTTGGCGACATCTTTGTCTTCGCACGCAATCGTGACCGCCGTCGGCATGCCCAGCGCAACTTCACGGGCAAAACATGGCCCCGACATAACCGCCGGAATAGAGTTCGGCAAAGCATCAGTCACGGCCGTCGATAACATCGTTGCCGTTTCGATTTCAATACCCTTGGAACAAATCACAATTGGTTTTCCGTCCAATGATTCGTGGCGGATCGATTCCAATGTGGAACGCGTAAATTGAGCCGGCGTCACCACCAAAATGATATCTTGATCAACCAAATCGGACAGACTGTTTGTCACCTGAATAGAGTCATTCAACTCCACACCAGGAAGATAAAGCGTATTTTCGCGCTCATTCTTGATCGACTCCACGACCTCTGGCTCGCGCGCCCACAAGATAACGTCGCGGCCTGCCTCGGCCTGAACATGCGCTAATGCTGTTCCCCATGCGCCTGCGCCGATTACTCCAATTGATGTCATAGTCTTTTATCCTTCTTTTAAATCTTCGAGTGGCCATCGCGGTCTGGCTTTCGCATCCATTGCACTTACCCATCCACGGCTCAGCCGCTCTATACCTGCCCAAGCGATCATTGCACCATTATCGGTGCACAAGTAAGCCGGCGGTGCAGTAAAAATCATATTATGGGTCGCTGTCAAGTGTGTGAGACACGATTTAATTGTCAGATTCGCGGCAACACCGCCTCCAGAAACGATATGAGCCTTATCCACATCATAACGATTTTTAAAAATTTCAATCGCGTGCGTCACACGATCCGCCATGACATCCGCCACGGCATCCTCCATCGAGGCCGCCAAATTCATTTTTTCATCGCGGGTCATAGAATCATGAACATGTTTTAAAACCGCCGTTTTTAACCCTGAAAATGAAAAATCACATCCCGCGCGCCCCTTTAATGGCCGTGGAAGCGGATAAATTTTTGCCGCATTTTTNACGATCTAGGCAGGTCGCGGCCAGTTCCGCTACATATTTTCCACCCGGAAACGGCAGTCCAAGCATACGCCCAACTTTATCAAAACATTCACCGACCGCATCATCCAAAGTCGTGCCCAGTAATTCATAGTTCCCAACGTCATGCGCAATTAAAATCTGCGTATGCGCGCCCGAAACAAGCAAAACAAGATAGGGAAATTCAACTTTATCGGATAAACGTGCGGACAAAACATGCCCTTCCAAATGATTCACGGCAATAAATGGCTTACCAGAAACATTTGCGATTGTTTTCCCGGCCATCATACCCACAATCACCCCGCCGATAAGGCCTGGGCCACACGTTGCGGCAATCCCATCGATATCATCCAATGACACATTCGCATCCTCCAGCGCCATGCTTACGATATCTTCGACCGCCTCCATATGGGCGCGCGCCGCGATTTCAGGAACGACGCCTCCGAACCGCTCGTGGTTTTTGATTTGAGACGAGACAATATTCGACAAAATCGTGCCATCGTCGCGCACAACCGCCGCCGCCGTTTCATCACAAGAGSTTTCKATSCCYARAAYWCGCATTTTTTAGTGTCTGTTAGCAATAAGTGGGGCGATTTTACCCGCCTTGATAACTTTTCGCTACTCTATTTGTTTCTGTGGTGAAAATAGCCTTTACATCGCTAAGTGGTTAGCAGTAGAATACGGCACCCATTTTTGATAGAGCGGGTGTAGACAAGGTTTATTTAGCTGCGGTACGAATAGTTACGAAGTTAAATGCGTCGAAGTCAAACGCCGATTTATATAGATTTAACATTAAGGTAAATAAGTACATGCCAGTAATTAAAGTAAGAGACAACGAACCCTTTGACGTAGCATTACGTCGTTTTAAGCGTTCATGTGAAAAAGCAGGTATCCTTTCAGAAGTTCGTCGTCGCGAATCTTAT
>NVSI01000115.1 GCA_002401195.1 Alphaproteobacteria bacterium | reverse complement strand
ACGGCGACCGGCCTCATTTCAAGATCCAGTTCGTGGGCAAAGAGCTGCGTTTCCGCGCTTACATCCGCCGCATGGGCGTGTCTGGTCCCCAGGGGCCTGGCAATGAGGACTATGGTGATTTGGCAGGTGCTGGCACATYSYRGRCASKMGARMGSTMNTAMGMTATNGSRMGYGWSRKKSRWTRGMWTTKATNANGAWYGNGWATAGTTGATAGTCAAGCAATGAAATAGTGAGGGCCGGGGTTGATACTCCGGCCTTTCGACGTTTTTCAAACCTACCAATTGCGTTACATCAAACTGGAGTAACTCAGTCCATAAAATGCCACTTTATAGTGAAATATATTCATGCACGACCAATGTGATTTGAAGTGAACATTCTACTTTTTCCAAAAATTGGAGAGGTTATATTGATCACTTCAATTCGGAGGAGGCATAATGACTATTCTGGCTTACCAGGCAATCGCCGATTATTATGATAACCGCCTTGCGATGCTCATTAGCGCTACACACATCGCGAGTACTGGTAATGAACTCGTCATCCGTGATGCGATGCTCCGCACCACCAAGGTTATCATCTCTCTGTGTTTTGAAGAAAATTGGCTTCCGGCGATACGTGCTCTTGTTAAAGAGAAGAAAAAAACTGAGGATCCAAAACGTCTGGCCAACACAATAAAAACTGCCAAACGGCTGGTCGCTGAATTGCGATTGGTCAATGCTAACATGGGCTGTGGCCGAGCGATTCCCAGCAACGCGTTAACCTACATATCTCAATTAATGGAAGCATCAACTCCTGAGCGAGCTTCGGCAAAGAAAACCTCGATTGATACCCATCTAACTGCACTGGTGCGCTCAAAGCTGTTCACTGATTGGAAGGGCGCTACAACCAGCTCACCCCGAGTGTTCAATCCTACCGTGGCGTTTAAGGAGGCTGTTCTTGCCTTAAATTCACCGGAAGGGCTTGATCTGAAATCATTCATGATCAAGCATTATGGCCCAGACAGCAAAAGGCCAATTTCTCTTTCCAAAGACAGTAATAAGATGGTCGTCACCACACCTTCTGGACACGCTATTTCAATGCCAAAAATCCGTTGTAGTACTGCTGCTGTTATTGCTCTTGTTGTTGGGCTGTCGACGTTTCAATTACCAGATGATGCAACCGCATCCAGCTTTAACCTCTCAACGTTGTCTTTTGAACAAGCACCAGAGATTGGATTATTTCGATATCCATATGTATCGCCCACCGCAGCCGGTACTATGAATGCCAGATTAATGGCCATAATTTTAACTAACACGAATAAAGAAGATGTCCTGTCTCGAGCAATGATTGACGTGAATTATTCCAATATGAACGCATTCACACAGGCAGATAGTTATGCTGATAAAACTTGGGACATTAACAACAAATACCAACATGTTTTCAAATCCATAGGGGTAGTAACCAGTATTCAGGAATTGGCGGATACAGAGAATGCCATTGAATTGGATCGAGGAGCTCTCCAGGTTACTGTGAATGCCGAATGGCAATACAACAAAATCAGGAAATCCTATCCCGGTGTAACCAACGACATCTCAAATGACTTGCGATTGATGACAAAGTCACTTGTGACAGACGCTAAACAGGAACTTCTTATGCAGTTTGTAGATGCAAAAGATAGTACCACTTTCTTTAGTCCCGGCTCCCTACCGGGCCAAGTTCCCTTTCTTCCTCCTGCACAGAAAAACTGATGCAATTCGCTCAACCCATTTAACTGTTTATACGCCGCGACCTTTGTGTTGCGGCGTTTTTCAAATGTCCCTTCCAAAAATTGATTGTCTCACCATAAATTAGTGATTTGGCGTATTTTTTGTCGCATGAAAAAACAACCTTATTGAACCCGCAAGGGGCTGGTTCGCATATAAGGTTACAAAGCCATGAAAAAGAAACTCTCGCTTGCAGCTGCAACTCTCGGTCTGGCAATCGCCGCCGCTCAGCCTGTTCTCGCAAATGACAAAGAAAAAGGCGCTCTTGAAGTGAGTGCCACTCAGGTGAAAACCACTGTTGTAAACGAACAGTCTCGTACCACAAATGTTAGCGCCAAAGTGACCCAGCGCGTTGGATCAAAAGTTAAAATTTTCATTCATCACGGTCGTTCAAATACCACTTCTACTCATGGAAATTCGAGTCAGACAAGTACTGGCGGAGGATTTAAAATCACTTGGTAATGACATAAGCGGGCCCACATGGGCCCGCTTGGCATCCTCATCATGAATGTCAAACAATCAAAATAATAATGATAAATGTAGCAGGAGATCACCATGAATACAAATAAAGCAGGAGTTACTGTGGGTGTATTATTGGTTTCACTAGCGATTGGCAGCGTCTATGCCGCTTATAACCATGCACATGCTGCAAGCTTTTATCGGGCTTACTGTAAATATGAAAATAAATGGCTTGGGCAATGGCACAACGATGCAACAGTAGCAAAAAACACAAGAAACTTTCACAAGAGATACAACGCCTCACATGCAGTAAGTATTCGCTATAAATAATTCATGATCATGAGGAAGATTATCAAATTTGGATAATCTTTCTCTTTTCTCGGCAATAAGTTCTGTGCGGTAGCTACACTTCCTGTTCTCATACTTCTCTCAAGACAGCTTGAGACTCAGCGTCCGTCCGACTGCGTTGGCTGCGCGACTGAGAGTGCCGATTGTGACTGCATCCTGATTGGGATCGAGTAGACGATCAATCTGGGAGCGGCTGGTTTCAAGACGACGCGCCATTTCAGACTTTGAAATGTTTTGTTCTTTCATAACCTGTGCAAGCTGAAACGCGATGACGCGTTTAACTGCCTGCTCGGTTGTGGCTTCGGAAGTCCCCTCCTCCTTGAGAAAATCTCCAAAGCTCTGCCCCAATGTGCCGCGTTCCGGTTTGTCTGTCATGTGCCTAGTCCTTTCATGCGTTTTACAGCGGTTTTCAGCTCCCTGTCGGGGGTCTTTTGTGTTTTCTTGATAATCCCGTGCAACAAAGCCATATGGCTCTGGTGGACGCAGAAAAACACACGCGCTATGCGGCCGTCGGTGAGATTGGTTCTAATCTCCCATAGTCCCTTGTGACCGCTTAATGAGCGACAAAGGGGCATTCCAACCGGCCAGCCAAATTCCACCGTACAAATGTCGTTACCAATTAGCTTGCGATCTTCCGGTGAAAGAGAAAGCAGCCAGTCCCGTACCGGCATTTTTCCAGCTTCATTTTGGAAAAACTTTGCAGGCAATATTTTGGTTTCAGCCATAAACAACTGTATCATATATAGTACACATTAAACAATAGGAACATATACCGGATCTATAGAGCCATTCTTGCAGACTGGCATTATGCCTTCTCTCCATCACGTATCAGGATTGCTGTTGTTTCATTGCTCAAATGTTTGAAACTGATGAATTCGCCACGGCCAGGGGACTTAGTTTATTGCGTTTTGTAGTCGTGCTGTCGTTTTTGGCATCGTGTCAGCATAGAACATCGGGAAAGAGCTTCAATTTGTATTGGCCCGGGCTTCACGGGATGAATTTTAGAGGCTGCCAGTTTATCAAGCCATGCAATCAACGTAACAGAGCGATCAGCAGCCCCGATCAGTATTGATGGACTATAGCTGTTTACTTTGCTTTCCCGCCACCGGCTTCACGAATCGGATGCATTAATTTTGGCGAACCACGATACTATACGGCGATAATTATTTCGAGCCTCGGATTTTAACCGATAAAATACAAGTGTCATCCCGAATATGTTAGGTGGCATCCAACTGTTTTAGAGGGTATCGGCTTCAAAAATGATTTGCTAATTCATCGCTGTGCTAGTTATCAGATAAATTATCGCACACTGATAATTAGTAAAATTGATAAGGTGAAATAGGCCAATTTCTCTTTGATATGGTCTGCCGACTGGTTTTTCATGTTGCGCGACTTGCATAGGGTTAGTATGCACTTCAGGAATACACGATCACTCTTCTTCAAACAAAAAAATCAGGATGCGCAATAACCTGATGGAATGTCATTCACGGCTATGTTTGTCTGGTTTGGTGCAATTTCATGGTATTCAGTAATGGTGCCGCGATCATCAATATTATGATCGACAACATAAGTTTGATCTTATGTCATCAGTCACCTAATTGGCCATAATATTGAGTTAATTCGCATTTATGTGGCTCATCGTTAGCCGTTATACGGCTTGATTGAATTCGCTATGTTAAAACCTTCATTACATACCACTTTTGGAAATGTTGCGAATAATACTGACTTTGATTTTGTCGCCAATCACATGTTATCGCGTGTATATGAAGTGGTTGTGGTCATAAATGCATTCTTTTGCTATTTTTCGAGTGTGCAGTTTTTTATGACTCGATATTTACAAAAATGTATATTATCAATTGATGATAATAAAATTCTATTGAATTTGGAAATTGTATAACTTTCTGTCAAGTTAATCGCGTTGATTTTACACCCTTTGGTTGGCTTGTTTGTGCCAGTTTTGCATACAGCGGCTGGTGTTGATTAATTAAGTCCGGATTTTAAACCCTGGACAACATGGTTATTGAATGGTTACTTTGACCGTGTTTTGAGCTTCAGAGATGTATTTGAGTTGCTGAAAATAAAAAGGCCATCAGCTTGCAACTGATGACCTGATTATCAAAACGGGCAGTGCGCCCAAATGACTTTTCCACCTTCCGGCATAGCCGGTCTTCATCGGGGCAAAGTCAGCAAAAACAACTGTAGGAAGTTGTAGTCAAGATAGTTGTAGCGCATTTGTAATTTTTGCGCAACCGAATCGGAGCTGTTTTTGCTGATTTATTGCCCATTACGGGGTATCAAATGCAATCGAACGGTATACGACAAATAGATCCAGTTACCACCGCTTATAAGAAGCTTGCCGATGAGCAGGGACCGCATGTTTCCGCCAATCGTGACGAGGTTGTGCGCCATTTGCACAAGGCCGGGCGGACGTTGTTTCCACAGCTCTCAAAAACAAACATTGACGTTGTTACAGCCCTCACGGGTTTTACCAAAGATCCCGCCACCGGCAAATATATTGGCTGGACTGATGGTGGTATACCGATGGTCTGTGCAAGCAATCGCAAACTTGCAACAGAAATGGGGATTTCCGAAGCGACGTTGAAACGTTCGTTGCATGCGCTTTGCAAGGTTGGTTTGATATCAAACGATGATAGCGCATCCAGACGGCGGGGCAAAATACCCGGGTCCGTCGGGTATTACGGGATTAACCTTAGTCTTCTGAAAATCAGACTGCCTGAACTGGTGATTGCCTATGCTGATCTGACATCCAACCGGGCTGCGATTGAACATTATTGGGCAGAAATAAAAAGCATTCGCCCGCAGTGCCGAGCGAT
>NVSI01000114.1 GCA_002401195.1 Alphaproteobacteria bacterium | reverse complement strand
ATTGATCTGTTTTGTGCATGCTTGCGGCGAAGGTTCTCAATATCCTTTTGTAATGAGCGGCGATCCTGCATTTGTGCTTTGACAAGACTGTCCCTTTGATCTTGGACGCTTTTTCCGACAGGATTTCCCATAGGCCTTTGATGCCCTTGTTTAATCTGACATACGTTTACTTTCCTTTTAAAATATTTTGGCGGGGGCTAGCGATCCAATATATGTACTAATACTCCAATGGTTCAGTGCCTTTATTTAGAATATTTAGATATCCATCATAGGTGAAAACTTTGTTGCGTTCTTTGCCTGTTATCTCCTGAACTATATCGAGGCTTTCTAAAGTACTTAAGCTGCGTAATACTGTTGGTAGTGAAATTTTACATGTATCTTTTATGCGCGTTGTGGTGGTTACAGGTTGATGTTGCAAAAATGCATGAATAGACATGACTGCCGCAGTTGATTTATTGGATTCTTCAATCTTTAAACGGTCTTCTTGAAAAAGCTTCATCATGGCTTGCGCGGTCTGTGTCGCTTGATTTGCAGTCTCAATTACGCCAGTTAGGAAAAACGTTATCCACCCCTCCCAATTACCCGTTTCGCGAACATCTTGAAGGTGATCATAGTAAGCTTCTCTATTAGCTTTGAAGTATAAGCTTAAATATAGAAGAGGCTCTTTAAGAAGGCCCTCATTATACAATATGAAGGTAATGAGAAGACGGCCCAGCCTTCCATTCCCATCAAGAAACGGGTGGATAGTTTCAAACTGTACATGCGCTAAAGCCGCTTTAATTAAAGCAGGTAATTTAACATTTTCGTCATGTAAAAATTTCTCAAATGAACTGAGGCAATTTAGCAACTCCTCTGGCGGTGGTGGCACAAATTTGGCTTTATCTGGACTAGAACCCCCAATCCAGTTTTGGCTTGTTCGAAATTCGCCGGGCATTTTATTACCCCCACGGGCATTACTCATAAGCTTTTCATGGATTTCGCGAATAAGCCTAAGCGACATTGGAAATGTTTTAAGGCGTTCCATTCCGTAATCCATGGCAGATACGTAGCAAGAGACTTCCTTTACATCGTCGATCGGTGCGCCTGGGGCTTCTTCTGCCTCAAATAACAACAGATCAGAAAGTGAAGATTGTGTGCCTTCGATCTGAGATGAGAGAACTGCTTCTTTACGGATATACATGTATAGAAAGAGTGACGCGTCAGGTAGTATCAAGCTGATCCCATCAAGACGTCCAAGGGCTGTACTTGCCTTATCCAATAATGGATAAAGTTCTTCCATATTCAGAGGAGGTTCTGGTGGAAGTGGTTGCGGAATATACGCTGAATAAGACTTTTCACCCGCGATTGTGCAGGGTTTTAATGTTCCAATTCGATTTTTAAATGCAGTTTTATCCATTAAATAACGTTTTCCTATCTTTTCGTTAGTTATTTAATTTAACTAACATACGTGTTACATGCAAGAAAATAACTAACGTGAATGGCACTTTTCGTTAGTTACGGAAAAATAAGTAACATGTATGTTACTTATTATCACAAGCTCGGACCTCTATACGTTCTCTCAATAAGGGCTCAAAGTCCTGTGCGTGCTTTTCATCGACCTGATCAACAAACTCATGGATTTTGTCTGTGACTTTGGCATTGATGTATTCTTTGGTTTGATCAACAGATGAAAATTGCTCTGGACTGCCGAGTTTTTCTTTAACTACTTTTGTTTTTATGCCGAGCATTCTTGGAATGGAAAATACTTCGCCATTAATGTTGAGAGCGACAAACCCACGTCTATCACCTTTGGCAAGGAAATAGCCTTTATCTTCCAATGAATGTTTGAAAGCCAAAGGACTGTCTGATCGCTCCCACGCCTCTTGAAAGCTTTGTTTGATTTCTCTTGGGTCTAAACCAAGGCGTTTGGCTTGTTGCCATTCATCCAGTGTGAAGTTGAGGGGGGACTTGCCGCCATCGCGGCGTAATCCATCTGGTAATTCCCAACCATGTTCCAGATAGAGTTCGCGCGATAAGCTCATGAGTTTGTTTTTAAAATGGGGAAGATTGATGGCTGTCATGGTCTCCGCATTAATGCGGGACCAAACCACATGTGCATGACGTCGGCCTTCTTTTTCATGAAAGATAATAGCTCGCGGTTGATCCGTCAATCCGAGTTTTTCTTCTGCACGTTCAATCGCATCACAAAACTCTTGTTCGTTCGCATCTTCATTTTTTGGGGGATTGAAACTGAGAGAAAATATGAATTGATCACATTTTGTACCTTTTGAAATTGCATGCGCCTCTGCCAATGCCCCTTGAAGATCGTTGCCAATAAAACCGCGTAACTCAAATAAAGTGACATGATCATTATCGCGATCATTCATGAGATGATCGGATAAGTTCTTTGCACCGCTACGTTGGGACCCTTTGAGGATCATGGTTGATCCTTCTTTTTGGCCACATCATTAAAGGTGTCCGTGGTGCTTGGGGTAGCAACTTGAAAGCCGAGAGCCTTCATCAACATGGAACGCATTGCATGAACCTCAGCGCAGGCGGTTTGAATGTCAGACACCACTTCGTCGTTTAAAAACAAACTGCCATTTTTAACGGCGGTGGATAGTATTTCCAATCGATCACCCACCTTGCTTTGGCCAATCATAGCCAAGACTTGAGCAAGGCTCGCATTATCTTTCGTAGGAGACCGCGATCCACGCCGCGGTTTTACGCTATCTGAAAACAGTTCAGCTTTAATATAAGCCCCAAGGGCCATATCACCTGACCTGCGTTCAAGCTCGGCGCGTTCGGCTTCCGAAAATCGAATAGGAAAGACTTTGGATTTAGATTGTGCGTTCTGTGAAGGTTGTGAAAGGCTCATGGGCGAGGGCCTCTCAAAGCTGGATGTTTGAATATTTCTTCTGCTCTTAAGACAGTATCCCAGTCTTCAAGCACCTCTAGCAGGGAGTTCGACGTTTTTTCGTCCAACTCCACCAAAACTWAAACTACTCTCCTATATATAGAATGATGATACTGATGATCAGTAAGAGCGCACAGCATATTCCAACTTGAAGAAGGCTGGATTGGTTGGCGGCGCGTTTATCCAAAAATGTCCGGGGGCGAATCCCCATCATTAACAGGACGGCTTGGGATGAAATTCCAACACACACAATATTAGTCAAAAGGAGAAGGCCGCTTTCGCCCGCGCTTGTTGTTGCGCCCATGCCGATGAAAATACCAAAGGCCACAGCAGGGGGAAGAAGGGCGACCGAAACCATGACCCCAACCAGAGCGGATGAAACGCCAGTTGTTAGGGATAAAACGGCGGCCGCGCCAGAGGCAAGGGCCAAAATAATGGCCGAAAAATTAATCTCAGTGCGCGAATGCAGTTCGTGACTTGTTATGTCAGGAGGCAAGAATACCCCAAGGACGATGCATGGGATAATGGCGGCGAGCAGTCCAAGGGCGCATGTCATAAGTGATTTTTTGATAAGTACGCTATCGCCAAGGGCCGTCCCAAACGCAAGGGCAAGGTTCGGGCCAAGAAGGGGGGCAATCACCATGGCCGCAATGACAATCGCGACATTATCGTTGATCAGGCCGATCGCCGCCACAATAGTAGAGAGAAGAACCATCATATAAAAGATAGGATCTCCGTCAGCGCCGCTTTTGACCTCTGTATAGAGTTCCTCACGCGTTAAAGATTTGCGCCATTGAAATTTCTTTTTCGGCGTTGTTTCGTTTGGTTCACTGTTGCGAGGGAGGCTGGCCTCCACAGGCAAAAGAACAGCGCGCCAATTGTCCACATCATCAAGATGTGTTTGAATGCTGTCCAGTGTGTCTTGTTGGTGAGCGCGATCGACAAGAAGGCTCATCGTGCGCATGCCATCTTCGTTTTTTGCGCCCCACCACACATCGATGGCTTTGTGCCGTTCGGCGATTTGTAGTAATGTCTT
This sequence comes from Alphaproteobacteria bacterium, assembly GCA_002401195.1. Classification (GTDB taxonomy): domain Bacteria; phylum Pseudomonadota; class Alphaproteobacteria; order Micavibrionales; family UBA1664; genus UBA1664. The sequence continues at coordinate 1,456 of NVSI01000114.1, read as the reverse complement.
TTTGCGCTGAGCGGGAAGTGTGACTTGAATAATTCGGAGTGCCATTGATAAAACCCTTGTAAAATCCTTGCATTTTGAAATTTACCCATGCTAGGGTATCGAAAATAAAGATAAAACACATTTGGTGTTTTGGCGAGTAGCTTTAAGAAAAATGATTTCTTCCTATCTCGCGCATTAAACAAAACAAAGGCTATAATATTATGTTTCATAAGCAAAATATCCCTGCGACTGCACCTTCTGGTGTTGAAAATAAATCTGAAAATAACGAGACAACAAAGGAAGAAAACACAATGTCCGATACGCAACAGGAAAATACATTCTCATCATCGAACCCTTTTCAGCGTCCAGTAACGCAAGGAACGGCATACGGAACGGCCGAAACTACGACATCATCTGATGGTCGTAAATTGATCATTGGCAAGGGCATCACGATGTCTGGTGAAATTGAAAATTGTGATCAGTTGTTGGTTGAAGGTACGGTTGAGGCGACATTGAATGGCGCGAAATTGTTGGACATCGCGGAAAGCGGTGTTTTCTATGGTTCTGTTGATATCGAAGAAGCAATCATCGCTGGTCGTTTTGAAGGTGATTTGACGGTTGATGGACGTGTGACAATCACGGCCACTGGAACAGTGACAGGAACAATCACATATCGTGAGTTGACGGTTGAAGCGGGCGCAAATATCGAAGGTAAGATTTCATCATTTGCATCAACGGCGAATAAAACAGATACAGCAACGGCTGACTTTTCAAAGTTGAAAGCGGCATCAAAAAAATCAGTATCACCTAAAAAGGCTGATGCGGCGTAATCACTTTTGTTGATTGCCCCTAAGGTTAAATAGAAATGATGATTCAATCATTCATAAAATTAAGACACATTATGCCTGCGCGTTTATTCGTGCTGGCTTTTGCGTTATGCGTGACTTTTGCAGGCGCCTTGTCTCATTACGGCCGTGATATTTATCATTATGCTGTTTATGGAGTTTCCGATWTATCATTTGCGGATAACGCGCGCCGTGTGAAATTAATCCGCGCGGTGGTTGAAAACCCACAATCATTGGAAAATATGTCAGCGATCGAATTTGATTTGTTGTTTCAAGAGGCGGAAATCACACGTGTCGAAGACAATGTGATCGCAAGACATTATCAAAGCGGGACATGCGCGATTGATGTGTATTTCAGTGATGACCTTGAAAAACCTGACTATGTTGAATTTCGAACATTATCGTTGAATGATGATGTTCAAAACCGATTTGATCAGGGCGGCGCCGTGAATTTATCGTGCCTAAAAGATGTCTTGCAAGCGCGCGGTGTTGATACACCTGAAAATTATGCGGCTCAGCCGATCCCGTCATGGGACTCTCCGTATAGTTCTTAATTGAATTCTTGCGCCAAAGCCGTTATAAAAATCCTTTAAGAACGATAATTAAAAGGACGCATTATGGGACAGCCAACT
>NVSI01000113.1 GCA_002401195.1 Alphaproteobacteria bacterium | reverse complement strand
CGTCTCTGGTGAAGGAGATCAGAGAACACACACGAGAAAAACTGAATCGGTGCCCAAAGTGTTGCGGGACATCGCAGATCAAATCTCCATTGGTAAAATATCTTTCCCCAAACCGGCCCGTTCATCAGGAGTGGAATTAGCTTCTGCATCTATCCATAACCATATTTTTCCGCTATTCTTTTGCACATGAGAACATTATTCCATTTATGGCTTCACCCCCATTCCCGTAAAGTACGCCTTGCGTTGGGAGAAAAGAACCTGCGTTTCGAACCCATCATCGAAAAAACATGGGAACGCCGCACGGAGTATATGGCGATGAACCCTGCGGGGGATGTGCCAGTCATGATCGAAGAAGACGGAACAATCCTGTCAAACTCCGCCGTGATTTGTGAATATTTAGAAGAGGTTTACCCTGAAATATCTTTACTAGGAAACGACCCTGTTGAGCGCGCCGAAGTCCGCCGCATCGTTGGGTGGTTTGACGTTAAATTTAACCGCGAAGTTACCGATTTTTTAATCGGTGAAAAAATGATGAAGCAGTTTTTGAAATTAGGGGAACCAAGTGGCCCATCCGTTCGCGCAGGTCACGCCAATATWYAYTATMRKYYRRMTTAYRWYSYRTYWTWRRTKKAAMGYCGNTYGCWGGMTNNCYRSTGMTAMTNTYWMKTAYKYTSWYTKGNGYYKCTGCYGCGMMTTTKTCAWYTMTYGATTAYMYWGGSGAMRTKYCWTGGGANCRACNAMCCCGCCGCCAAAGAATGGTATGTGCGTATGAAATCGCGCCCATCCTTTAAACCTCTTTTAGAAGACCGTATGCCCGGCTATATTCCATCCGAACATTACCCGTCATTCGATTTTTAGAACAAGAAAGATAATAAAAAGAGATGGATCAGCATCCCGCACCCACACGTAAAAAATTATTCTGCTTTGGCTTTGGATACGTCGCCCAGCATCTGGCAAAAAAATTAAAAGCAGACGATCCGTCATGGGAAATTTGCGGCACAACCACCGATCTTGAAAAACTTTCTAAAATGCGTGAAAGCGGGATTAAGGCATACCTCTATTCCGATGATAAACCATTCAACGACCCTCTTTTTATTCTCAAAGACGTCACACATATTTTAATTTCAACACCGCCCAACAAACAAGGCGATATTGTTTTCCAATCGCACGCCCGCGATATTTTGCAAATCGATACAATTCAATGGGTGGGATATTGCTCGTCCGTTTCCGTATATGGGAATCGCGATGGAGAATGGGTCGATGAATCCGCGGAGATTCGCCCAACATCAGAGCGTGGAAGTAAACGTGCCCGCGGGGAAAGCGCATGGCTAAAAATGCGCCGTATCGCCGGCGTTCCGATCAATGTATTTCGCCTATCAGGTATTTATGGACCGAAAAGATCGGCGTTGGACACTGTGCGCGCTGGGAATCCTCGCCGCATTGACAAAGAAGGCCACGCCTTTAACCGCATTCACGTTGACGACATCGTCCAGGTCATGATCGCATCCATGTCCCAACCTCATCCAGGCGATATTTACAACCTAGCAGACAATGATCCCGCGCCCAGTCACGAACTCATCACATATGCGTGTCAATTATTGGGGAAAGCGCCGCCGCCCATGGTCAAATACGAAGACATTGATATGGCGCCCATCGCGCGGAGTTTCTACAAGGACAATAAACGTGTTTCAAATCAAAAAATAAAAGACAAACTCAAAATCATATTAAAGCATGGTGATTATCGGTCGGGGCTGGATACTATTTTCGAGGAAGAATAACCGACCCATCCTTGACCGTTGCCTCAATGATCTCCGCGTTTTTCAACGCATCGACATCTTGCAATATATCGCCATCCGCATTTTTCAAAACCGCATATCCACGATTGAGAATATTTTTATAAGATAGTGTTTCAAGCATACGGCCAAGGGATTCTATTTTTTCACCCTGTGGTTTTGATATTTGATCGGGTAGTTTTTGCAATCGATCAACTGTTGCGGATAATTTCAACGCCGCCTGAGAGACAACCGCGCGCGGCGTTTGAAGACGGCCAGACAACCCATGAAGATGCCGATCTTTGGCGTCCAAATGACGTTCAAAATTCGCATTTAACTTGTCCGATACGGTATCAAATTTTTGCTCCAACGGTTCAATCATTTGTGTCGGTCGATCCAAAATGCGCGACACGTTTTCAACCGACTTTTCACCATCAGCAACCATCCGTTTGATCGATTGATTTAATCGCCCGCCATCATCCATAATTTGCGCGTATAAATTATCAAGAACGGGAACGGCGATTTCCGCGGCTCCCGTCGGTGTGGGCGCCCGTTTATCGGATGCAAAATCAATCAAGGTGACATCCGTTTCATGTCCCACGGCTGAAATAAGTGGGATCTCGGACGCCGCCGCCGCGCGTACGACCACTTCCTCATTAAACGCCATTAAATCTTCAAGGCTTCCACCACCACGCGCAACAATAATAAGATCTGGACGGTTATCACTTTTGATTTTATTAAATCCTGAAATCGCGCGCGCAATACCATTTTCAGCCGCCTTTCCCTGTACCTGCACAGGCCACACAATGACATGACATGGAAAACGATCGCGAATTCGGTGAATAATATCGCGGATCACYGCACCCGTTGGGGATGTGACAACGCCGATAACCCTTGGTAAAAACGGTAAGGGCTGTTTACGATCTTCATCAAATAACCCTTCGTCTGCCAGTTTTTTTTNGCGTTCTTCCAATAATTTAAGCAGCGCGCCTTCACCCGCCAACTCCATCGTTTCAATCACCATTTGATATTTTGATGATCCGGGAAATGTTGTCATTCGACCGGTGCAAATAACCTCCATTCCTTCTTCGGGACGGATCGACAATTTTTGCAACGCGCCCTTCCAACACACGACGTTGAGGTTCGCATTTTCATCCTTTAAATCGCTATAAAGATGTCCTGATTTTGCAATTGTCACGCGTGACAATTCACCGCGCACACGAATGTGATCAAACGTTGTTTCCACCGTCTTTTTAAGGGCAAGAGATAAATCCGATACGGAATATTCGGGGACATTGAGTAAGGTCATTTTTAAAATGCCCCGCGGGATTTCATGGCGGTGGCCAATGTTGAATCGTCCAAATATTCGACTTCTCCGCCAATCGGAACGCCATAGGCAAGGCGTGAAATTGTAATATCGCCATGTGTTTTTCGAATTTGTTCCGCCACATAATATGCCGTGGCCTGTCCATCGACAGTCGCGCCCAACGCCATAATGATTTCATCCACGCCGTCCAAACGGCTTAACAATGTTCCAATTGATAATTTATCTGGCGTCACACCATCAAGCGCGGATAAGACCCCGCCCAAAACATGGTAATGCCCTTTATAAAACCCTGTGCGCTCCATCGCCCACACATCGCCCACGGATTGGAGTAGGCAGATTTTAGTTGTATCTTTTTCAGGATGCGTACAAATCGAACACGGGTTTACGACATCCAAACAATGACATGTCGAACATTTTTCAACTTTATCGCGCGCGGATTGAAGTGCGGATTGAAGCGGGTCCATATTCATGTCTTTGTCCGACAATAAATGAAGCGCAACGCGCCGCGCAGACCTGCTTCCCATGCCGGGAAGTTTCGCCAATCGCTTAATCAAATGTTCAATGGGGTTATTATTCATCGAATAAGATATTAGACGGTTCAACACCCGCCGCCAAGAGTTTTGAACGCGAATCATTCACCATCGCGGGCGGACCGCTTAAATAAACATCGGCGCCCATAATCATATTTTGAATATAGGCATCGACGGGATAAATATCAGTGCAATAGATCACGGATAAACCGTTTTGTTGTGGTCGCACATAAAAATCACGCGGCGTTTCCATTCCCCAATATAACGACATCTGTGTTTGGGGTTTTGCGCCCTCAATCATGGCCAAAAACGGCGTCACACCGGTACCACCCGCCAAAAAAACTTTGGCGTTATCATTTTCAATAAATTTGAGTAATCCTTGCGCATTTGAAACCGTCACACCCTGCCCCTGTTTGATATCACGGCACAAAGCGTGGCTGACATCGCCGCCAATATTACGAACATGAATATCGATTATGTTATCGGAGCGCGGCGCATTCGCGATAGAAAAATAGCGCGGTTCGCACCCCTCCACTTCGATTTCGGCATATTGCCCTGCGTGAAAAATATAATTTTTCTCTTTCGATATTTGAATCGCAATAATGCGGATATCCGCCGTTACGTCTTCGAATGAGAGAATATATCCATTCGCCATTTATTGATTAAACCGTTTTTGAGATTGTGCTGCTTGATACACAAATAAACGAGGATCAAGATACGGCGCAGAGACAAAATTCGATAAAATAATATCAGTCGTCAAACCATGTGCATCAATAATGCGCCAACTTTTAAGCGCGAAAGGTGATTTCGAAAATGAAAAGACCAACTCCCCCGTGCCCGGTTGGTCGCGTTGTGAAATCGCAATTTGAATAATGCCGTCGCGTTCGCGCACCGATTCAACCTTCATCTTATCTCGCATATTTACATTTTTACGAAGGATAAAATCGGCCAATGTTGCACCAATGGGCGCGCTTGCGGCCTGGCCACTTTCGCCATCATGGAAATAAATAAATGTACCATCGGCGACAATATGATCTTCGATTGGGGCATCATATTCGAACCTCAAACGACCTGGGCGATTAATATAAAATTTCCCGCGAAGCTCTCGGCCCTGAAAATCAATCTGGCGAAAATTCGCACTGGCTAAATTAAGATTCGACAACCATTGCTCCGCTTGGGTTATATAGCGATCATTATGTGTGCCGGCATTCACTGGCGCGGCCATAATACAGGCCACTAAAATTATAAATAAATATCTCATACCCCATAGGTATATCTATGAATTGCGCCAATGAAAAGGCGAAAAGGGGCTCTTGTATGAACGCAACAAATCTCTATGATAAATATAAATTATAAATAAGAAGGATATTTACCATGGCTGATGAAGCGCAACCCAAACAACTTCCAATGTTTTACAACAATCCCGTCCTCCTTGATGGGCAAAAACACAAGGGCTTGTCTTTGGTTAAAGATTTCGGTTTAACATTCACAAAGGGCTCAAACGCCGTTCCTGTGAATTTGGTTGAACTGCCTCAGATTGCACATTTTTATCCAATCGCATTTTCAAATGACGGGATGGCGACACCGGTTGCGATCCTTGGCGTTCGCAATGACGAAAATTTATTCGTGAATGACAAAGGCGAATGGGCAAAGGACACATACATCCCATCATATATCCGTCGCTACCCATTTATTTTAACGGAAATCAACGAAGGCGAATCTTTGTCCCTTTGTATTGATGAAGTGGACGGCGTTGTCGCAGAAAATG
>NVSI01000112.1 GCA_002401195.1 Alphaproteobacteria bacterium | reverse complement strand
GATCTTTATTTGTACAGCCAAMAWSASMAWCTGNWWKCMGNGTYRCWCNSGCANYTGCNMKCWSGCAGGCTTGCGATAATTTCATCGGGCTTCCACGTTTTTTGGTTAAAGAATTCTACTTTTACGCTGTCGGCAGTGTCTTCCCCTGGCATCACATAGTCGATCTTAAAACTGCTCTTGACGATATTGCGCGGAGAGAACAATGCAACAGGCAAAGATTTTGGTTCATCGCGCACAAAGCGCACCAACCCACCTTGTAAAAAGGGGATTGACCGCCCACAGCGAGCCACTTGCGTTAAGGCATCCCATACTGTGCGCTTACTATCAAATACGCCATTAAATGTATCACCGCGTGCCTGCCAAACGCTATCAAGCACCACTAACGCCTGCAGATCAATACGATTATCATCAAGCTTTGCGCCATAGCTCGCCTTTAAAATATCTGCCATTGCCCATGCGATGGATTGTGTCGGCTGGAGATTGCTCCAACCATTTTGTGCATCCCAAATTGATAATTTGCGTGTGACAATACAATTCACCATACGAGAAGAACGCCCAGAGAGATTATCCGTTGCCCGCATTTTCATTGCCAGCAAAGTGACATCACCAAAATCTGGCGTGCTAATGATATGTGTTTTTAGGGCGTTCCAATGTAAATCATTCCCCGCTCTGGCAGAATTATCCTTGGCATTGCTGCGTTTAGCCTGCACCTCATAACGCCCCGCCGTGACTGGGTATTTGTAAGTATTACGAATGGCTGTATTGGTATTCGCCGTATGGGTTTCTGCGCCCAATGTTATCCATGCACCCAGCGCTACGCCATCATCATCAATGAGACGTGCTTGCACATCCCAAGTGATCGTTCTGTTATTTAAAGAGCCATTGTCATTGGCGTAATACAAACCCTTGGGCATGATCAAATCAAGACTGATAAGATCCGTGGTGGTTTCAGCAGGGTTGGCAACAAATGGCCCAATCCAATCACCGTCATCGGCTGTTCCCAATAACTCTTGCCCGGCAACTTCCGGCGCGGTCACAACATCTGTATCAAACAAGCTCACCACGCTATTTGGCGGAACAATCTCATACACTATCTCATCAAAAGAACTGATCGGCGTATCCTCGATACGGATTTGCTCAATATCATATTCGCCTTGACCAATCACATGGAGCTGGAAAAGAAACTGATCATTATTTTCAAATTCCGCATAAGGCGTAGCGCCAAAATCAGGATAGACAACATGACGGCCATAAACGCATGGAATAGGCTCGCCAAGGCGTGCTTGATTGCCTTGTGCCTGCAAAGAATATGTTGGGCTTGGCTGAGTTGCATTATAGTTGCTAATCGCCGAGCTTGGCATCGGTGGTGGTATGAGYGCATTGAGCAAGGCTGACCCCGCCAAGGCAATCCCAGCGGTAATAAGTGATGTACCAATCGCACTGGTAACGCCCAGTGTTCCTGCCAGCGCGGCTCCTGCATAAGGCGCGGCAACCATAACGGCAATCGTCAACACCGTCCGCAGGATTTTACCGCCACCGCCACCACCTTGAGGAAGCGCGATAAAAGACACGATTGTGTTCTTTTTAATAAAAACTTCAGACCATTGAGCACGTAACACAGGCTCGCCATCAACAAGACACAATGTTGGCTTTGTGAACTCTACGATTCCTCTTTCACTTAACCAGCCACGTATGGTTTGCCCATTTTTCGGGGTGAACAAATCAACATTTAGGTGCAAATGAAATGGGTTATGATGAATGGCAATTTGAGCCATCGCTCATTTCTCCTTTGTAACGATAATAATTTTCAATTTTCCAGCCCGTAAGAGCCAAGCTTTGTAGGTTTTGAAACACCACCCCAGCGCCTTGCATGCAGTGAAGAATTCCACCGCCATCAACACCCAGCCACACACCAACATGAATGGGGTGACGGCTCTGGCGCATAAGGGCAATATCACCTTCCATCGGTTTTTTGACGGTATCCCAGTYTTGTTTTTCTGGGTGCGCATCAAAGGTTTTGATCAGCTGACGGAGATTGCTTTCTTCCACAGGGATAATCTCAAGCTCACGCCCATAAAAACGGCGATGAATATCCACCACCAATCCCCAACAATCGAATTCCTCGGGGCCGTCTGCTGCCACTTTCCATGGCTTGCCAATATAATCTGTTGCCCAATGACAATTTTCTAATTTCATGATATGTTGTTTTCTATAATTTCAATGGAATCGAGAGTTTTTTATGTTCGAGTTAATAGGTAATCACGCAGATCAAATAACAATTATCATTGCCATTTTTGCTGGTCTTTTTGCTTTCATTAAATGGCTTGATACCCGTAATCAAACTCTTAAAAATGAACGATATGAAAGATACATTCAGCATATTAGAATATTGTCTGGTTCTAAAGAAAATGAAGGTGCCTTCATCTGCATGACTGAGCAAATAGCTGCCGCATGGCTGCTTTTAGAATATTCAGAATATTTTGAAATTACTTTAAAAATACTTGATAATCCTGACCTTGAAAAAATGTCTAATGAGCCTTGGCAACAGTTTGTTCTCCCTCAAATAAAACAAGTCATAGCGGATATTAAATCTAGATAAAATTCATCTCGTCAGCCCCGTAAATCTAAGTGCGTTGTACGTTTCCGAGGGAAAGGCTTTATTCCCAACATCCAACATCCGTGCCTTGCCAGTAACGCGAGAGGCATCGGCGCTTACTTCCGTTAACACAAGCGTAAATGGCGGGTCCATTTGTGGTCCTTCAAAATCGTCCGATAGGTATGGTCTATAGGTGATTTCAATTTTATCTTGGCTTTCTGAGGCGGTATCCAAATGCTTGACGATTTCACGGCTAACATTATCCAGCGTAATCGTAATTTCAGGCACAGGCGCGGTATCAACAGGCGGAAGCTCAAGATCAAACCCCATGGCAACAAACTCAACCATCACCCCACCATCTAAAGGGGCAGAGGGTTCAAGTCGTGCTGTAAGATCTTGATTATCCCGAACCACCCGAATAGCAATGGACTGGTTATCATCATCAACAAAAGACGGATGCCGAAGCTCCAGCGTATGGAGAATAACCACGTCACTGGGCGCAGAGGCATAGGCTTCTCGCAGGGCTTCAGATAAAGCGGTATTGGGCATAGGTTATACCTCCCACGCTTTATCGTTTAGATAATCCACCGCCACACCATCCAAAAATGAAGCCTCGATCTCATCAGAACGCTTACGGATCTCTTTTATCTGGGCAAGCAGATCCTGTGCCTTGGTTAGGTCTTCCTGTTCAACTTCATTTAAGTCATCGCGCCCACTGATAAGATATAAATCAGTCAGTGCATTTTGCTGTTTCCATGTAGGAGCAATGGCAGTAATGCGGCGTCCAGCCTCTTCTTTAATCTGGCGAATGAGTAAACTGAATTTTAGAATTTCCTCCAGCGCATCATCCTTAATATTTTTTCCGCCTTTAGATGGCTTAAGACCTTTGGCAAAAGCGTAATAATGCCGATCATCCACGCTTGCTAAATGAATAGGCGCAACTTCGCTTTCAGCAAAACTTGGTGCTTTGCTGTTCAAATATGATTTTATTGTCATGGTTTTCTCCTAAAGGATTACGTTTTTGAGTGTAGTTACATCGTGTAAATTGCTGGTTTGCGTGCCTGTTTCGCCGTAGCTATTATTATCGCCGCAAGCATCGACGCGCCCATCATCATAAAGCACGCCAATGCCCCAGCCTGATGTGCCTTGACCGTAAAAATTCCAATCTTGAATGACACCTGATTGCCCAAGGATAGGTTTGAACGTATTGTTTGTTCCAGCGGTGCTACCAATGCCAATATTGCCATTGCCGGAATATCCAGCGGCCCAGAGAACCTCTCCCGCTTGAAAGACACAGGCTTCATAGCTTGCCCCACCGCCAATGCCGATTCTGGTGACTTGGCCTTGAAAATTGCCTGTTGGTTTAAAGGGTGATGTTTGTTGTGTGGTGTTACCAGTGCCAAGTTGACCATAGCCGTTATAACCCCAAATATAAGCTTCATCCTGATCGGAAATAGCACCAACACTTGGGTAGCGTCCATCACCAACAAAAATATCTGTAAAGAATGAGGCATGTGCTATTTGGGCAAAGCTAGTTCTTTGGGTTGTGTCACCATGCCCGAGTTGACCATAGCCATTATAACCAGCTGTCCATATCGAACCATCACTTAGCAAAATAACACCATGTCCAGCGGGGCTAGAACCAGCTGTATTATAACCAGCAGAGGGAAGTGCTTTAACAACGTTGCTAATGCTATTATGCAAGATAGGAGTTTGACGATCAGATGTATCACCAAGTCCTAATTGGCCATTAGAATTTCGTCCCCATACCCATAAAGATCCATCATCTTGAACTGCAAATACGCTATGAGGAAGCCCTGATACATTCACGTCTACAATATTACTTAAAGACCCACAGCGCACAGGCGTATATTGGTTGGCGGATGTGCCGTTACCAAGATTACCACTGGAATTAATGCCACACGCATAGACTTTGCCATCCGTTGTAATGAAGTAAGCACAAGCATGATCGTAATAATTAGGTCGCCCTGTAACAATGCGAGCAATTTGAATATTATTGGTCACAAAAAACTCAATACGATTTGCAATCGCATTATTAGCCGTATTGCCATGACCAAGCTGGCCATAGTTATTATAGCCCCAAGACCAAACTTCGCCGTTTGCCGTTAATCCGTAATGTTGCATGCCACCAGAGAAAACATCTACAAAACGCACATCAGGGTCAGCCGTTGCCACACGGCTTGGCACATAAATATGACTGCCCAGCGGATCGCCATTGGAATAGTTTCCACCATAACCGCAGGCTTTAATTGTACCATCGGCCATCAGATAAACGCGGGTATAATGCCCGCCCATACCGTTAACTTTGGCAAGCTTCCAAACACGGCGTGATGGATCAAGTGACTGATTAAGCCATGCAGGCCTATTGCCAACCATCTGCAACACTTGTGCGTTATCACCGCGCGCAAGACGTAAGGGCGTATTTCCATCGTGAATGAGTAAGTCACCCTCAATTGTCAACTGGTCTGTACCAGCCGCGAGTAAGCCCCAATCATTGCCCTCAACGGGTATCACGTTCAAAACTTCTTGCTGAGCAATAAAGCTAGAGCCTTGATATGATACGGCATCGTCCCTGACATAGGTTGCGCCTGCGTCATAAACTCCGCGCCAATTAATACGAATATTACCAAGATCAATAACAGCCATAATGTTCTCCTTTTTTTTTAAATGTTAATAAGTAAGTGGCCGTCCTGATTGACGGCAAAATTTAGACCAGGCAATGTGACCATCCAGACAGGGAATTGGCTGGCATCAAAAGTGCCTTCACCTGTTTCAGCAATAAGCTTTGAACCCTGCCTACGCAGACCATAAAATACGGCCTTGGAGGCAATTGCT
>NVSI01000111.1 GCA_002401195.1 Alphaproteobacteria bacterium | reverse complement strand
TTTTGACCAAGGCCATATCGCCCGATATTGACGGATGTTGAATAAGGAATAAGTCCGATTTTGATGACTTCTGGCGATGGGGCGCGATCAAACATGATGTCCACGAAACTTGCGGCCGCGTCTCGCAGGGCTCCGATATTATTATAAGCCCCCATTGATCCTGTGTTATCCATGACCAATGCGACTTCAATGCCGCGGAGTTCTTTTTGGACGGTCACTTCGGCATAGGCATCAATGTGATTGTGACCCCATATGCGCATAAATGTTGTTTCAACGCGCGCGGTGGCCCAAATTCTGATTTCTTGATCCTGAGGATCCCAATCAAGCTCTTGAATAGTTCCGATATTTCCATCTTCAAAATTTTTGTAGAAATAGGCCTGCATACGGCTTTCTAGTTCGTCTTCGGTGCCGCTGGATCCTGCGGTGGCAAGGGCGGCCGCGTCCAAAGATTGCCCCAGGCGTTTTTTGACCATATAGGCGCGGGACATATCAACAGCAACGCCCGTCACGGCAATAACAATCGGAATAACAACGGCAAAGGCCGCGACGGTTACACCGCGATTGTCACGAAAGAAATGGTGCAGTCTTTTTATCATTATTCATCCTCATTAAATTTTACGGTCGATGTCCGTCGTCCGCGTAAAAATGCGGATTCGCTCATGACGAAATCACCAAAAATAGCGCCCGAAAATTTGGGGCTGTATGTATATGTGGCGATCACAACCACCAGACCTTCTCCTTCAACTCCAAGGCCAGATGCATCATTCGGAATTGATGCGGATGCGGGCATATTATGTGTGTGGCGCCAAATCACAAAAGGGTCATCATCATCGTCAAATTGAATGCCGACAATATCAATACCCATTTCGTCTCGATCATACGGGTCGATGACCATTTGCGCCCCGCCAATGGCATTATCAATGTCGCCCTGATCAATCAAAGATTTCCGCGTGATAAGGTCGGATGCGGTATGTGCGGCGGATGTTATTTTTTGGTTGATGATCATCGCTTGGCCAAGATCGAATAACCCGAATAAAACAATGAACATGAGTGGCAAAATAAGCGCTGATTCAATGAAGGCCAAACCACGCGTATCTGACTTAAACTTTTGAAGTGCTGTTTTTAATTTAAAAATCATAAGGCTCGTTCTGAATAATTGTTGTTGCGATTAAAAGCCGTTTTCCATCGGTTCCATCCGATAAAAATGGCGCGACAAACGGCGTCATAAGTGGATAACGATAGGCCGCGCGGACAAGAACCAATGAATTTTCATTTCCTGGGTCAAACCCTCCGGCCTCCATATTTCCGTCTTCATCAAGGGCGGGCTGTAAAAGGACAATGTTCGCCGCTGCGCCGCTAAATCCATCGTCTTCATCAATTTCGATCACTTCATAGACAAGGTCGTCACAATTGATAAGAAGCCCTACAGTCGCGCAAAGCTCGTCTTCAAAGGCGGCTTGTGGGTCGCCTGAATTTTGCGCCTGCCCCGTGCGGATTAAACGGCCGGCCTCGTCCGTTCCGCCTTGTAACAACGTTGCCGCCGTCGACATCATGCCGATTTCAATCATTCCAATCAGAATGAAAACAAATGGAATGGCAAAAAATGCAAATTCCACAGCCGTCGCGCCGTCATTATTATGTATGTAATTTTTCTGTTTCATCTATCCACTTTAAACTCTGTCCCATGTTTAGTGTATCCGAAAAAAGGAAAAAACTCTCGATATAAAGTTTCGGGATTGAAGGAAATTTATTTCAAATTCGAACGATGTCTAAAGTTTCAGGTGAATAGTTTGTGTTGGAGAGGGGCGCGTGGCGGCAAGAATTTTGGCACATAAGTTTAAGGTTTGTTGAGTGAAACCGTCTGATAATTCTAATGATTCAGGGTCGTTTTCAAAAGTTTCGACCGATTGAGCCCGCAGCTGCATCAAGAACGTCCCAATACCGACCATTTCGTTGAATGTTGGAATGAGGTCCGTGTTTAAGGCTGTCTCAGGATCAAAAAGGTCTATTTTTGAAGCAATTTCGGAGGCTGAATGTTCAAAAACATTTGGCCAAAGCCCTTGAGCTTCAATATTTTGAAGGGCGATAAGCATGTCTGCTGTGCAGGCTTTTTGAAAGTGAAGGGTCGCAAGAGATTCTTGGTTGAAATCAGAGGAGAGATGAGCGTTTAAGGCAACGCCATTGATGGCATTAATTTGCGTGATGAGTGCGCCTTCAAGGACCTTGTATCCATGTGATATATAGTCGATTTCTTTTGCATCCAGCATTGGTGTGAACAAATTTTCGGCCAAAACGCCTTGGTCAATTTTATCGCGCGTTTCATAATAAAACACACACAGCTCTTCTAAAAGATGTTTATGTGTCTGTCCGATGCTGTCGCATCTGAGGCATTGTTTTATAACGGCGTTTAAAATTTCAACAGCGCAGCTCAAGATATAATCATGGTCTGCCTCTACGCTCGGGAAGGCGCCATTATTCGCGTATTGTTTTTTGATGGCTTTGATTGTTTTGATAAGGGAGGCTTTTTCTTCTGCCGTGGAGATGGCGTTGGGCATCGGGATGCCATCAAGAATATTGTCGACCTCTGTTGTGACGGATTGCCCTGCAATGCAGATATTATGTGTTGCGTTCATGGCCATTTCTTTGAAAAAACGAACTGTATCGGCGTTTTCTAAAAGATAAATATCAGGGAGTTTTTGAGTGTCTAAATTGTGACTGAAACTGTGATGTAATTGCGCGCAATCGGTGTTTATGGTGCGATTTGTATGGATGTCGATCATCAAAAGCGCCTGCTTTAAAGATTGCAAATCATCGGTGCGGCGTGCTTCTTTTTGCATGGCGGGTGTTCGCTCGTTCTTTTCTGGTGCGATATCTGTGTGCCAAACGGATTGTGTCGTCATTGTTTTTTTATCCTTGTGTCTAGGTTTCACAATAATCAAATAAGTATGTTAAATGCAAGGGTGAATTCTCACTTGTCCAAAAGATAAATAAAGTTATGATCCTATTCATGAAAAAATCTGTTGTTGTGATTGGAAATTTTGACGGCGTGCATTTGGGGCACCAGGCCTTGATCGACTATGCCCAAGGGATCGCATCCAAACGTGATTTGGATTTAACGATTGTGACGTTTGAGCCTCATCCGCGTCTTTTCTTTCAAAAGGGTGGAGAGCCATTTCGTATTACGCCTGCGTCGATGAAGGCGGAATTGTTGAAAGATCGGTGCGATCACTATCGCGCGCTGGACTTTAATGCCGAAATGGTCGCGCGATCGGCGGATGAATTTGTACGGGGTGTTTTAATTGATCTGTGCCGGGCGCAAATCGTGATTGTTGGCGCTGACTTCCAATTTGGAAAAGGGCGCGAAGGTACGCTTGAAACGCTTCAATCTTATTCAGAGTTTGAAACAATCGGTTTTGATTTGAAACATATTGGTGGTGAAATTATATCCTCTACTCGTATTCGGGCGCATTTAAAACATGCGGAAATGGAACAAGCAAACACCTTATTAGGGCGCGAATGGGCAATTGAAGCCGAGGTCATCCATGGCGACAAACGGGGGCGGGAGATCGGCTATCCAACTGCAAATATGGGGTTTGGTGACGCCATTGTTCCATCCTATGGTGTTTATGCCGTCCGCGTGCAGGTCGAGAACGATGATCAGTGGCATAGGGGCGCCGCCAATATTGGTGTGCGTCCGATGTTTGAGCGGGAGACTCCATTGGTAGAGACATTCATTTTTGATTTTGACGAAGATTTGTACGGAAAATTTTTAACGGTACAACCGGTTCAAAAAATGCGCGATGAAATGAATTTTGGTGATTTGGACGCGTTAAAGTCGCAAATTGAAAAAGATTGTATCATTGCGAAAAAGRTATTGCATAACGCCTAGTATTTTTGCATATATATCACATGCAAAATCGTCCGCTTGAAATCCCCGTTGAAGAAAGTCACTTTACAACGCCTTTTGAACGCTTTGTTTTTAACAATGTCGCGCAATCGAGGTCATATTATTGTTATACCGAAGACCCTCTTTTTCGCGCGAATTCTTTGGAAGGGTTGCTTAACCAATTAGGGTTCGACGGTGTTCCAAATTTCAATAAAAATGATCAAGACCACTATCCCGTAAATGTCCCGTATCCCGCCCATCCCAAAGCGTATTTAAAGTGGGGGATGGAAAGATCACGCCGTAATCATGTCATCCTTGAACTGGGTGAACTGTATTACCTTGTTCATTTTGATATTAAAAACACGCAAAAAAATCGCTGGCACATTGATCAAATAGTTGTCCGCAATGGTTCAAGTGAATATTTTATCCCGTGCGATGACCCTGATTATAAATTTTTGGGCGAAGACCTGCTTTCCGTTGTTGCGCAAACTGTCTCTGCATTAAACAAGGATAGGCCTTATCATGTGGTCGCGGACGCCTTTAAAAAGGGTGTTGGGGGTGTTTTAAATTCAGGGAATGAAATCGCGACGGAATATGGTGCGTCTTTGAATGAAGGGCGTTCCAAAATGCCGTCGGATCGTTTTCCTTTTAGACCTTGATTTACAGGGCCGAGAGATGCATAAATAGGGGCTTAGAAAAAAGAATGAAGGCCTCTTATGACGACTCAATACGACTCAGATTTTTATAAACAAACAGTATTCTTACCAAAGACAGATTTCCCAATGCGTGGTGGTTTGCCGAAAAAAGAGCCTGAAATTATGGCGCTGTGGGATGAAATTGATTTGTATGGCACGCTTCGCCAATCTTCAAAAGATTTGCCGCGCTATGTTTTGCATGATGGCCCTCCCTACGCGAATGGAAATATCCATATCGGCCACGCGATGAATAAAATCTTAAAAGATTTAATTAATAAAACAAAGCAAATGCAAGGTTTTAACGCGGATTATGTTCCGGGTTGGGATTGCCATGGTTTGCCGATTGAATGGAAAATCGAAGAGAAATATAGGAATGCCGGTCAGGATAAAGACGATGTTGATATCCTTGAATTTCGCCAAGAATGCCGTGAATTTGCCCAGCATTGGGTGGATATTCAGGCGACTGAATTTCAACGCCTTGGCGTGATTGGAAATTGGAAAAAACCGTATCTCACAATGCGTTTAGAGGCGGAAAGTTTGATCGCGTCTGAAATTCATAAATTCGCAATGAACGGTGGACTTTATAACGGTGTAAAAACGGTGATGTGGTCTCCTGTTGAGGAAACGGCATTGGCCGAGGCCGAAATTGAATATAAAGAACATAAATCCGTAACCATCTGGGTACGTTTTCCAGTGCAGGAAACATCATGCGAGGCCATTAAGGGCGCAGATTGCGTGATTTGGACAACGACACCATGGACCATTCCATCAAACCGCGCGATGGCGGTGAATAAAGACATTGAATATGCGGTCTTTACCGTTGAAGATGTTGCCGAGGGCGCAACAGCGAAAGTTGGCGATAGGCTTGTTTTTGCCGTGAATTTGGCAGAAGCCATTACAACGCAGGCGAAAATCACAT
>NVSI01000110.1 GCA_002401195.1 Alphaproteobacteria bacterium | reverse complement strand
CATCACCTCTTCCTGGTACCGAAAAGGAGGTATTACTGGAATTCCACTCGCAACCTTTCCCGAGAATCGAACGGCTGGAACACCAGAGATTGTAACCGCACTCAATGTTTCCGAACCATCCGTATCCGTCAAAGATGTTGAGATGTTCAAGGCAACCGGAGTTCCCTCTTCACCTGTTGCGTTTGAAGCCGTCAAATTTGGCATATCCGCAACCGCGTCAACAATGATTGAACCCGGTGTATTCGTAGATAGAGATTGATTTGTATCTGTATTGCGCGCTGTGGCTTTCACAACCAAGCCCGTCAAGTCAACATCACTGTCTGCTGGTGGTGTAAACGTCAATCCACCAGTATAGTTTTGACCTGCAGGCATCGTGATTGTCCACGTTCCTGTCGTCGCATTATAAGTCCCGTTATTGACACCCGTTGCAACCGTCCATGTTGATGGAACGCCTGACACTTCAACWGTCAACTCCTGTGGAGCCGCGCCAACAAGTGTCGCAGACACAGGAACAAAGATTGATCCATCTTCAAGAACTTGAGCCGATCCAGAACCGCCCGCACCGAATGTTACCTCAGGTGGTTGGTTGTCTGGGTTCACAGTCACAATCACAGTATCTGTATTTGTTGCCGTGTTATTCGCAAGAATAAATTCGCCATCCGTTACAGATTCAGTCGATGTTGTTGAAACAGTCAACGAAATATTTCCGCTTCCGTTTGCAGGCGTATTTAATTGAAGACCAACAAGCTGAGCTTGTGTCACTTCGTAAATACCACCGCCAAGATCAGTGCCGGCAGACAATGAATATCCAGCAGGAATTCCAGAAATCGTTACATTTCCAAGAGTTTCCGAACCATCAGTATCCGTCAAAGCATTCGAAATATTCAACGCTACAGATTGTCCCGCAGTCACAGATTGATCTGCGCCCGCATTAATCGTTGGCATATCCGCCACAGCGTCCGTAATGATCTGAACAACTTCAGTCACTGATGAGTTTGTATTCGTTGTTGGGGCAAACGCATTTGCCTTCACTTGAAGACCGCTCAAATCAACGTCACTATCCGCAGGTGGAGCGAATGTCAAACCACCGCTATAATCCTGACCCGCAGGCATTGTAATTGTCCAAGTCCCAGTTCCAGCATTATAAACGCCGTTATTGGCACCTGTTGTAATCGCCCATGATGAGTCAATTCCAGAAACCGTGACCGTCAACACTTCCGTATTATCACCTGTCAATGTCGCAGAGAATGGAACAAACACTGAACCATCTTCAAGAACCTGATGCGTACCATCAACTGTTAAGGTCGGTGGGTTCGCCGTGTCAGAGATCACAACATTAAATGGCTTCGTTACTGTCGCCGTATTGTTTGTAAGGTCAAAGTCCGTGTCCGTTACACCTTCCGTCGCTGTAACAGATGCCGTCAAAGGAACTGTTCCWCTGAAATTTTGTGGAGTATTCAATTTTAAACCAACAAGCTGTGCCTGTGTCACTTCCCACACGCCGCCACCTTGATCAGTACCCGCCGAAAGGCTAAAGCCTGCAGGAATACCCGTGATTGTTACATTTCCAAGAGTTTCCGAACCATCAGTATCCGTCAAAGCGTCAGAGATATTCAATGAGATTGAAGATCCTTCTGTGCCGTTCGCGTTATTCACGTTCAACACTGGCATATCCGCAACCGCATCAACGATCACTGAACCTGGTGTTGAGGCATTTTCTGTCTCATTATTATCCAAGTTTTTAGATGTCGCAGTCACTGTCAAACCCGTCAGGTCAACATCGCTATCCGCAGGTGGCATGAATGTCAAACCGCCAGTATAGTTCGTGTTGGCCGGCATTGTAATCGTCCAAGTGCCTGTCGTCGCATTATACGTTCCGTTATTGACGCCCGGTGTAATCGTCCATGTTGATGGAATGCCCGTCAATTCAACCGTTAATTCTTGGTTGCTTCCGTTTCCTGTCAATGTTCCTGTAATGGGAACAAAAACTGAACCATCTTCAAGAACTTGCGCCGATCCAGAACCATTCGCACCGAATGTCACCTGTGGAGGTGTCAATGGTGGGTTCACAGAGATCACAACGCTATCGCTATTTGTCGCCGTATTGTTTGTTGTAATGAAGTCCGTGTCCGTTACAGATTCCGTTGATGTCACTGACGCTGTCAATGTTACATTTCCGTTTCCGTTCGCTGGCGTGTTCAATTGAAGGCCAACAAGCTGGGCTTGCGTCACTTCATAAACACCGCCGCCAAGGTCTGTACCTGCCGACAATGAGTATCCAGCAGGAACACCAGAAATTGTTACATTCCCAAGAGTTTCAGAGCCATCAGTATCCGTCAAAGCATCTGAAATATTAACCGCAACACTTGCGCCCGCTGTCACGGATGAATCTGCACCCGCATTAATCGTTGGCATGTCTGCAACCGCATCAACAATCACCGAACCGGCTGTGTTTGATGTCAATTCCTGACTTGTTGATGTATTCGTTGATGTCGCTTTAACATTCAAACCTGACAAATCAACATCGCTGTCTGCTGGTGGAGTAAAAGTCAGACCGCCAGTATAGTTTTGACCTGCAGGCATCGTGATTGTCCATGTACCTGTCGTCGCATTATAAGTCCCGTTATTGGCACCTGTTGCAATGGTCCATGTTGATGGAACGCCCGTTAATTCAACAGTCAACTGTTGTGGAGCCGTTCCTTGCAATGTTGCCGTAATTGGAACAAGAACTGAACCATCTTCAAGAACCTGAGCTGAACCAGAACCGCCCGCACCAAATGTTACCAATGGTGGGTTTGTATCTGGGCTTACTGAAATAACAACAGTATCCGTTGATGTCGCAGTGTTATCCGTTATATCAATTTCTTGACCTGATCCCGATGCGACCGTTTCAGTCGCCGTCACAGAAACATTCAATGAAACATTGCCGCTTCCGTTTGCAGGTGTATTCAATTGAAGACCGACAAGTTGGGCTTGTGTTACTTCCCACACGCCGCCGCCTTGATCCGTACCAGCGCTCAGACTGTATCCAGCCGGAACACCAGAAATTGTTACATTCCCAAGAGTTTCAGAACCGTCCGTATCCGTTGTTGCATTCGTGATATTCAATGCCACTGATTGACCGGCCAAGACCGAAGAATCCGTACCTGCATTTAATGTCGGCGCATCCGCAACCGCATCCGCAATAATGTCAACATTAGCCGACACAGTTGATGATGCATTCGTTGAAGATTCAGTCGCCTTTGCTTGAACAAGAATGTTGTTCATATCAACATCGCTATCCGCAGGTGGTGTGAATGTTAACGCACCATTATAATTTTGCCCCGCAGGCATCGTGATTGTCCATGATCCTGTCGTCGCATTATAAACGCCGTTATTCGCGCCCGTTGAAACGCTCCATGTATTATCGATACCAGTAACCGTCACGGTCAATGTTTCGGAACCATCCGTGTCTTGAAGCGTCGCGGCGATATTCATATCGATTGAGCCGTCTTCTTTAACGATTGGATTATTCACGATCAATGATGGCGCATCAGGAACCGCACCAAATGTCACTTCAAATGGTGTTGAATTCGTGTTCGTGTTGTTTGTAAAATCATATTCAGTGTCAGAAAGATTGTTTTCTGTGTTTGTAACCTTCACTTCCAAAGACACTGTTCCGCTGTAATTCGCAGGTGGTGTTAACTGAAGTGATGGCACGTTCGCCGCTGGAACATTCCAAACGCCGCCGCCCTGATCCGTACCGTGGTTCAATGTGAACCCAGCCGGAACGTTACAAATTTGAACCAATGTAATTGCTTCGGAACCGTCTGTGTCCGTCAAAGATGTCTGAATATTCAACGCCACTGGGTTGTCTTCTAATCCAGAAACATTCGTTGCAGAAAGATTTGTGTCATCCGCAACCGCATCAACGATAACCGTAAAGTTACCTGTCGCATCTTGCGTTGTGCCTGATGGGATGTCTGTTTGTTCAACTTTCACTTCAACTTTTGGAGCTGAGATATCAACATCGCTGTTCAATGGTGGCATAAACACTGGGCCGTTGCTTAAAACCTGACCTGGAGCCAATGAAATTGTCCATGTGCCAGCCGCTGAGTTAAATGTACCATTTGACGTTGTTGGATCTGTCAAAACAGGCGTCCAACCCGTCGGAATATTACACACAGTCACAACAATAGATTGTGAGCCATCCAAAATGGCAGGTTGCGCATAAATACCAAAATTAATACCAGTGTCTTCTGAACCAAACGCATCATTGGCAACAATAATCGGATCACCCGGTGTGTTTGGGCGTGGAGCCGCCGCAGGAGAAGTCACAGGAAGAACATCGTCACGCAATTCAGGGCGATCAAATGCCAACTGTGTGACACCAATCGCACCGATTGGATCAACGCCACCAAGACCCGAACCAGAAACAGAACTACCGAAACCAGCGCCCGTATTCCCAAGGGCACCAGCAGGAGCCGTCGATGAATCACCAGCAGCCGTTTCAATGTCAGCCAACTGCTCAGGAGACAAGAACGCAACTTCGTCTTGTGGCTCTGGTGAGCGTGGTGCAACAGCCTTAGGCTGAGATACTCTTACAGGCTCGGACGGGGCAGAAGGCTGAGATACTTCAGCGACTGGAGTCGGAGCAGAAATAGTTGAAAGAAGCGAGGATACAGGAACAACAGAGCCGTCGGCCAATGTCATCTGCGTTGTATCGCCAGCATCGTTATAATTGCTAAGGATCGTTTCTGTACCATCCTTAAATGTAATAACCAATTGTCCTTGGTCATTTAATTGTGATGTTTGAATGTCACTCTTATTAAAGTCAGCAACATATGTTTCACCCGTTGTCAGGTCAAACGCAAGCTCAGTCAGACCAATTTCGCCGACTGGCTTTGTAATCATGTTCGTAAATTCATCACCCGCAGCAGGGGCAATATCATTCAACATTTTCATTTCTTCTTCGATGGACGCAACATCGATTGTTTGTTCTGTTGAAGTCGTTAAGCCCTGATCAAGTTTTGCAAGGTTAATAACCTCGCCATCGGCCAATTCAATATTTTGGAATTCAGAACCATTCATCGCTTCGGTGAAATTTTCCACCGTCAGTGTTTGACCATCCATAAATGTAATCAACAACATCCCATCATCAAGGAGCTTCATCCCCGCAATGTCATCAAGGCCAAAGCCAAAGACCGTTGGTTCCTTTGTCGAAAGCGCCGCCGAAACGTTACTTCCTGCACATGGCATCTCAATGTGGTATTCCGTTGTCGAGGCCGTGCACTCTTGTCCGTTATTTGATGTATCGAATGTATTTGTCATGTTTTCACCCTTTATTTGCGTCTGGTGTTTTAAGTTACTGCTATCTTTAAAGTCTATAATGCATCAAAAATCAATTGATAGTTTCCGCATGCTTGAATGTTTTACTCCGGCCAATTAACAATAATACTTCTTGCCAGTTTCCCTGAATCTGTTAGGTCATCGTCGGACCAACCACCGGTTGTACTTGCACCGGGAACT
>NVSI01000109.1 GCA_002401195.1 Alphaproteobacteria bacterium | reverse complement strand
TATTTAGAAATTTATGATGKCMMSCRYGAMATTYGNNARCTTTNNCCNNCNRMRCCRAAMWGAWKYAMNAACYMAAACAACAATTAATAATATTTGCCAAATTCCAAGGGACATTGTATCTCTTTCTCCGTTTTTTAAACTTTATTCATCATGCGCGTCTTCACCGCTTTCGTCAAACAATTCCCCAGACATAGGAACCGTTTGCACCGCTGGACGACGATCAAGTAATCCTGCCGATTTTAAATCATCCAATCCTGGCAAATCTGTGACGCTCTCCAAACCAAAATGTGACAAAAACCCCGTTGTTGTCACCCAAGTCAGCGGACGCCCCGGCGTTTCACGGCGCCGCCCTGGTTTGACCCAGTTCGCCTCCATCAATAAATCAAGCGTCCCTTTTCCCGTTGCCACACCGCGAATGTTTTCAATTTCCGCCCGTGTTAACGGTTGATGATAGGCAATAATCGCCAATGTTTCCTGCGCCGCGCGAGATAATTTTCTCTCGACCTCAACCTCCATATCCAGTTCAGCCGCAACATCCGCGTTGGTTCGGAAGCTCCACTCTCCGCCATGGTCACACAGCTCAATTCCACGTCCATCGTAATCTTGACGCAAGGATGCAAGTAAACCCGCAACGTATTTTTCATCAACGCGTGAAAACCATTTCATAATATCGGAAAGCGACAATGGTTTATCTGACGCAAAAATCAGTGCCTCTAATATTCTTAAATCATCTGCCTGAGTCTCATTATTCATCGTCTCTATCCTTTTGACGTACATAGATGGGGCTAAAAATACCATCTTGTTTGATTTCTAAATGTCCTTGTTTTGCCATTTCGAGGCTCGCTGTGAAAAGTGACGCCGCGCCCGACCGTTTCGTTAATGCGTCCGTCAAATCCTCTGGCGTAAAACTGTCCAGCATCGCCCAAACGGATTCTCTCCCCTTACGTGGTAATTTCCCAAGCATGCGAGAAAGGCGTTCATACGCCTCGTCCGTTGACATGAGAGGCCATGTCTGTGGCTTATATTCTTTATATTCTTGGCGCCGTGCGATCGATCCATAGGCCGACAAAATATCATATAAATCCGCCTGCCAAATCGGTTTAACCTTTATGTCCGCCTCTCTCTCATGATCCCCACGCGCGAAAACATCACGTCCCAATTGCGGAAGATCAAAAAGTTTTGCCGCAATTTTTTGCATGCCTTCAAGGCGCTTAAGTTGAAACGCCAAGGCCTCGGCTAAGGCCTCTCCTGACAATTCCTCTTCTGCCTCATCATCCGCGCTTTGCGGAAGAAGAAGTTTCGATTTTAAATAGGCAAGCCACGCCGCCATCACCAAGTAATCCGCCGCGACCTCCAAGCGTAAATTTTGAGCGTGATCAATAAAATCAAGATATTGCTCAGTCAAAGCAAGAATCGAAATTTTTGCCAAATCCACTTTTTGGTCACGCGCCAATGTAAGGAGCAAATCAATAGGGCCTTCATACCCATCAAGATTGAGAAGCAACGCATCAGGTGACAGAGCATCCGGAATATGATTGGGTTTATCTTCGGTAAATTCCATCGCCTACAAACTTTCCAAAATCGCGCGTGTTTCACCCAATGGCGTATGACATGGTAATGCAATATCGCACCCTGCCTCCAACGACAAATGAACGCGTTTTACAACATCACCATAACGATCCAAAGCCTTCATCGCCAAATCATCCGAAAACAATAATCCTTTAAATCCAATCGTATCGCGAATGATGTTTTTTATAATGGTTTTGGAAAGAGTTGCGGGGTTTTCTTTATCCCACACCTCATATAAAACATGCGCCGTCATCCCGTGAAATTGATCCGCATTCAAACTGTCACAAACAACCTGAAATGATTTTAAATCATTCAACAACGTCTTTTCCGATGCCTTTACAACAGGAAGAAAATAATGGCTATCTTCCTCCGCGCGTCCATGCCCCGGCATGTGTTTGATAACAGGAACGACACCAGAATCAATTAAGCCTTTGCACGCATCAACACCTTTTTCTCCGCAAGTTTTTGCATCGGATGAAAAGCACCGATCGCCAATCGCATCACATCGCCCACCCGTTGGAACAACATCCAAACACGGTGCAAAATTGACGTTAACACCATCCGCGCAAAGCATTTCGCCAAGGTCTTTGTATGTGCCATAGACATCATTCATATCCGCGGCGGACGGATGATTACGCCATGTCGGTGCACGCATTCTGGCGACGCGTCCTCCCTCTTGATCAATCGAAATCACAACATCTTCGCCCACGCAGGATCGTAAATCCGAACAGAGTTTTTGCACTTGTACGCGCGTTTTACAATGTTCCCCAAACAAGATAAATCCATAGGGTTTATGCTTTGAAAACAAGCCTGTTTCTTCGGGTGTAAGCTCCGTCCCCAATGGTGTTAAAATAACGGGTTTTTTATTATCGAGAGAGGACAAGGCACGTGCCTCCCTTTGCTGAGGTCGAATAATTTCCACATCGACTTTGCGCATCGTGTTGGGACATGGGTCCAATTTGAATACGCGTAAATGTTCCACGCGACCCAAGATCAGCCTTTGGAAACACAACGCTTACCCCCTTTACCAAATTCGGAAAGTTCGATCGAATACGGTCATAGGCCGCGCGCGCATCCGCCTCATTTCGCAAACTTGCAAGTTGGATATAATATCCTTTTTTCGGCGGTGTTTTCGAAAGAATTCGATCCAAAGAAAACATCTCTTTTCCGGCGTTCGATTTTTTCTTTTGTTTTTCTATTTTTAACGGCGGAGTCGGTTTCGATGACGGTAAAGGAACCAAGACAGTATCGCCCTTTTCAAGCGCTGAATTTTCTTTTTTCTCTRTCGAAATTGCCACTTCTTTTTCTGCCTTTATGGTTTGATCTGCCTTTGCAATGACCGCTTGTAATTTTTCTTTCAGGTCATTTTTTTCATCCGCTTTTAACGGTTCTTTTTCAACAGAAATATCTTCATTTGTATCAGGACGATCTTTTAAATCTTCGATAATTCCATACAGGCTTTCTGTTCTTTTTTCGAGAATTTCAGGAAGGACAAAACCTTCGTTTTTGCGCCCGCTACTGTCATCATCAAATAAAGTTNCTGGTTCCGTTTCTGGTTTTAAAGTCACCCCTGACAAGGCCAAAGGATCTTCGCCTGTTGCATCCATCACAGCAAAAAGAGTGCTTTCTTTATTCACGATTTCAACGCCGCCTGGATTTTCAGGCAGCACACGAAATGGATTGTCATCCGCATGAATAATCGGCAACGCCTTTGGCGTTTCATCCGATGAATGAATAATAGATTGATAGCTGTAAAAAATAATTAAACCGCTGGCGATTACCACTGTTGTGGCGGCCAAAGTCCGAAGGCGAAAGGGCAAACGCAATGCCATTTATGCCGCCTCCTCATCATCACTTAAGTTGTCACGAAGTTCATCCAATGCACCAACACCAATCACACCCAAAGCGGACGCGATTGTGACCTGCACGGCCCTCACCAACGCAAGGTGGGCAAGGCTTGTTTCTTTATCATCTTCGATCAAAAAACGAAGGGTCGCATCATCGCGCCCCATGTTCCACCAACTGTGGAATGCCGCGGCGATATCTTGTAAATAAAATGCCACACGATGCGGTTCACGCGCGCATGCCGCCTGTTCAATCATTTTTGGCCATGCCGCCAATGTTTTAATAACGGCTAATGTTTCTGGGCGATCTAGTTTAGAGAAATTTGCGGTCGAAACATCCGCCCCTTCAAACATGTTTTTTCCATGATTTAAAACTGAACAACACCGCGCATGCGCATATTGMACRTANAAAYANAGGGTTRTCYTTKGATTKMTCMAMSGCMTTYRYRWWATCAAAWTCSARSGTYTSWTKYGATTGACGAGTCAGCATAATAAAACGCATCACGCCCGCGCCAACGGTATCAATCATATCGCGAAGAGTAATATATGTCCCTGCGCGTTTTGACATTTTCACTGGCTTGCCATTATCAAGAACACTCACCATCGCGCATAAAGGCATATCAAGATTACCTTTCCCATCCGTCATCGCCTTAAACGATGCCTGCGCGCGGCGGACATAACCGCCATGATCTGCGCCAACAACAACGGTAAGGTCATCGTAACCTTGTGTATGAATATCATAAAAATGGGCAATGTCATTTGCAAAATACGTGTATGTTCCATCCGATTTTTGAAGAGCGCGATCAACATCATCACCAAAATCCGTTGAGCGAAACAATGTTTGCGTGCGCGCCTCCCAATCCTCTGAAGTCTGTCCCTTTGGTGCCTCTAAAACACCTTGATACATTAACCCTTTATCCGTCAGATATTGAATCGCACGACCAACAGAACCATTTTCAACGGCTGATTTTTCCGAATAAAACAAATCATGTTCAATACCGATAGCGGCCAAATCCGCTCTGATTTCATCCATCAAATACTTCACTGCAAAGTCCCGGAAAAACGGTAAATAATCATCTGCGTTCAACCATTTATCGCCTTCTTGGGTTTTGGCCGCTTGTCCAACATCTTTTAAATACTCGCCCGGGTAACACCCTTCTGGAATCGTCACATTCTCGCCAAAGGACTCGCGATAACGAAGGTAAGCGCTCTCGCCCAAGACATTCACCTGATTGCCTGCGTCATTCGTGTAAAATTCTTTACGGACTTTAAATCCAGCCTTCGCCAATAAATTTGCAAGGGCATCCCCTACAACCGCGCCACGCGCATGACCCACCGTTAACGGTCCTGTTGGATTTGCCGAAACATACTCAATATTAACTGGCTTTTCTGCCCCGAAATTCGATGCGCCGTACCCCGTACCCTGCTCCAATATTTGACCCAGCAAGCGGAAATAAATATCGGCATGCAGGCGAATATTAAGAAAACCAGGCCCTGCAATTTCAACAGACATCACATCATGAATTGTTTCGATTCCTTCGGCTAGAATTTCTGCCAGAGCGCGCGGATTCATCCCCGCCTGTTTGGACAACACCATCGCGGCATTCGTCGCCAAATCACCATGGGATGGATCGCGCGGAGATTCCACCGTGACCTTGGTAACATCCACGGCGGCAGGTAATTTTCCATCGTTCGAAAGGTCGGCAATAACCGCCTTCACTTCTTTTTCAAATTCATTAAATAAGTTCATTTATTCGCCTCTTAAATCAAATAATCGTGCATGTTCAACCTTTGCATACCGATCGGTCATACCCGCAATATAATCACACACAACGCGCGCTTTTTCATTTTTATCTTTGCCTGCCGCCGTCACTTTATCCTGCCACTCATTCGGCATGCATTCTGGACGGTCCAAAAACACCCCGAACAAATCGCCAATAATTTTTTCAAAATGCAAGCCTTCTTTTATAAAACTATAAGCAACTTCTTTTAAATCTTCACGATTATATCGATTACCATTTAATCGAAATCGATTATGTACTTTATCGAAATTTGGCATCAATTTATTCAATAATTTTGTAATTGTCTTTTTGTGGTTCTATTATTTTTCCGAAAAGTTTTTCTTTCCA
>NVSI01000108.1 GCA_002401195.1 Alphaproteobacteria bacterium | reverse complement strand
ATTGCCCGTGATATATTAAAGGCCGCGCAAGAGATTGACCCTGCGAACAAACCCATCCGTTTTGAACCCTTAAAGGAGAAACGTAAATCATGATTGGGTCACAGGCAAAATCATTGACGTTTTGGGGGCGCGTTCAGTCGCTACCCTTGATTTTAATCACGCTTATTTGTGTGATCGTTGGCATTGGTGCGACGGCGCTTTATTCCGCGGCGGGTGGGGATTTTAACCGGTGGTCCAGCATGCATCTTATTCGTTTTGTGCCTTTATTTTTGATGATGCTTTTTATTGCCCTCACCCATTTGAAATGGTGGTATTGGGCGGCTTATCCTTTATGGATTCTTGGGATTTTACTGTTGTTGATTGTTGAAATCATGGGGCATGTCGGAATGGGGGCTCAACGTTGGATTAATTTGGGTTTCATGAATTTGCAACCCTCGGAATTGATGAAGGTTGCGGTTGTTATGGCCTTGGCACGCTATTATCACGATCAAACATTGACGGGGCTTCGCACCTATAAATCATTGCTTTGGCCTTTGGTTATTATGGGGGCTCCGATGGGGTTGGTTATGATGCAACCTGATCTTGGGACGGCCTTGATGATCGGGATGGCGGGGGCAAGCGTTCTATTTATGGCAGGGGTTCGGATGCGCCTGTTTATCGGAGGGGTTATCAGCACAATCGCGATTGTACCATTATCTTATTTATATGTTTTAAAGGGTTACCAGCGAAAGCGCGTGGATACGTTCCTTGATCCTGCGTCCGATCCTATGGGCGCTGGATACCATATTACGCAATCGAAAATTGCAATCGGATCGGGAGGAGTGGACGGTAAGGGGTTTTTGGAAGGCACGCAGTCTCGATTGAATTTCTTACCAGAAAAACAAACGGATTTTATCTTTACCTTATGGGCTGAAGAATGGGGCATGATCGGATGCCTTGGTATATTAACGCTTTATATCGCGACCTTTGTATTTGGATTTATATATGCGATGCAGGCCAAACACATGTTTGCAAAACTGATTGTTCTTGGCCTGACAATGAACTTATCCCTCTATGTCATTATTAATACGGGCATGGTGATGGGCTTAATGCCGGTTGTTGGGGTTCCTTTGCCGCTTATATCCTATGGTGGATCGGCGATGCTTGCGGCGCTTATTTGTTATGGCTTAATCATGAGCGCCAAGGTCTTTCGTGGGCAACCTCTCCCGCGTGGTGATATTTAATTTCTTTACATCTTTACCCTTAAAATCGTAAGGTGCGCGCATTATGAGTGAAAAGTCCGTTGAAAAGCATGAACGCGTTTTTGCCGCCCCTGATAAAGATCAGGCAGGGCGGAGGACTTTGATCGGGCATTCTCTGGATGAACTCAAAGATATTCTTCAGGACTATCAAATTCCGAATTTTCGCGCCAAACAAGTGTGGCACTGGATGTATCATCGCGGCGTTAAAACATTTGATGAGATGGCGAATCTTCCAAAAGACATGCGCGCGCGCTTGACTGAGAATTTCACAATTGGCCGCCCAGAAGTCGTAACCGAACAAAAATCAACCGATGGCACGATGAAGTGGCTTCTTAAAATGGATGATGGTCAAATGGTTGAGGCCGTTTTCATCCCCGAGGATACACGCGGAACATTATGCGTGTCGTCTCAGGTTGGGTGTACGCTTACATGTAAATTTTGCCACACAGGCACACAAAAACTTGTTCGCAACCTTGGCGCGCATGAGATATTGCAACAGGTCATGCACGCACGTGATGTGTTGAAGGAATGGGCGGGGGATAAGGCCGAAAACGATAAACGCGATTTTTCGAATATTGTTCTGATGGGAATGGGCGAACCGCTTTATAACTATCAAAATATCGCCAAAGCCTTGAAAATTTGTATGGATGAAAATGGCCTTTCGATTTCAAAGCGCCGTATTACTCTTTCAACATCGGGCGTTGTCCCTATGATTGAAAAATGCGGAGAGGAATTGAACGTCAATTTGGCGATTTCTCTTCATGCATCTGATGATGAATTGCGTTCGGATATTATGCCGATTAACAAAAAATACCCGTTGGCGGAATTAATGCAGGCGTGCCGTAATTACCCATTGGATGCCAAACGCCGTATTACGTTTGAATATGTGATGTTGGCGGGTGTAAATGATTCGGATGAACAGGCCCGTGATTTGATCACATTGATCGGTGATATTCCCGCAAAAGTGAACATTATTCCGTTTAATCCATGGCCGGGGGTTGAATATGAATGTTCGTCCCGAAACCGTATCCATGCCTTTGCAAATATATTGAAAAACGCAGGAATGGACGCCCCCATTCGAAAAACCCGTGGAGAAGATATATTAGCGGCCTGTGGTCAATTGAAATCGGCATCGAAACGCGATAAGGTCACTTCCAAATAACAATAAAAGAACCCATGAGCTTTCTGAAAAATTTCACATTAAAACATCGGCATATTTTAACTTCGGCTGGAAACATCCGTTTTCGGTATGTTGTTATCGTGAGTGCGTTACTGGTCTTTATGATTTGGGGCATTGCATCGAATGTCGATAGTGACGCCGTTCCAGAGCCAATAGAAATTGTCGAGGAAGGCGCGCCCACTCCGCAAAAAACATATTCAAATGATCCAGAAGAGGCAGGCCGTGGCCTTGATCCATATTATGCGCATATAGGGTTAAAACCTGAATATACGCTTCCGGCGCGTTGGACAAAGACGATTACGGTGAAGTCGGGTGACACATTGGGTGCATTGATGGAAAGCACGACATTATCAGGGGACGATTATCGCGGCGCGATGAAGGCCATTCGAAAACATTTTGACCCGCGCGAAATTTTACCAGGACAAACAATTGATGTGCAATTTGAAAATGTCGATAATAAAGGCGTTTGGAAACAGGTTGATTATCGTATCAACGGGTTAAAATCGATCACGATTTCTCGGGATGCACATGGTGCCATTATCGCGGATAAAAYSGAAAAGAAAGTGGAAATCAAAACACATGCGGCGCGTACCGTTGTGAAAAATTCTCTTTATGCCGATCTATCCAAGGCGGGGGTTCCTGATGGTGTGATTAACCGCCTTATTCATGCTTATTCATGGTCTGTGGATTTTCAGCGCGATATTTGGGGCGGTGAAAAAATTGAGCTTCTCTATGAAACGAAGGAAACAAAAGACGGCGAATATATGCGCTCTGGTCATTTGCTATACGCAAAACTTGATATTCGTGGCAAAGAAATTCCGATGTATTTGTTTGAAAAAGAGCCTGAATACTTCACATTTTTTGAACCCAATGGTCAATCCGTGAAAAAGGCGCTTTTGAAAACTCCTGTCGATGGTGCGCGTTTGTCATCAGGGTTTGGCCGCCGCCGTCACCCTGTTCTTGGGTATACAAAAATGCATAAAGGCCTTGATTTCGCCGCGCCAACGGGAACACCGATTTATGCGGCGGGGGATGGCGTTGTTGAACGTGCAAATCGATTTAGCTCCTTTGGAAATTACGTTAAAATTCGCCATAACGATAAATACAAAACGGCCTATGCTCACTTGCATAAATTTGCAAAGGGTATGCGCGCTGGGACGCGTGTAAAACAAGGCCAAGTGATTGGATATGTTGGAACAACAGGGCGCTCCACAGGCCCGCATCTTCATTACGAGGTGCATGTGAATGGCCGCGCGGTGAACCCTCATTCCATGAAATTACCGATTGGTGAGAAACTAAAAGGGAAGAAATTGTCACGGTTTAAACGTGAAATGGGAACAATCAAGGCGAACTTTAAACGCGCGATTTCCGATAAAGAATAAGCGTTAAAATCACTAATATTCCAGACATCCCAAACCAAAATAACGCATATTGAAGATGCTTATTGCGTGGAAGAGGGATGGTGTTAATCGGCGTGATTGCACCGTGAATTTCATTGGACGCAAAAAAGACACTTCCGACCAAATCTGCTTTATAAAACGTGCCAAGGGCCTTTGTATCCGCCCAATACCATAGGCCCAGATCGGCACGGTTATCAGGAGAAAATGGCGGTTTAATTTCTTTTTTTGTAAATCCGTTTATTTTGGATAGGGATCCTAATGATGTGATTTTGTCTTTATCTTCGGGTGAAACCCATCCCCAATTCACCATGATTGTGCGACCGTTCTTCATGTTGTACGGGCTTAAAACATGGGAACCGCTTTTACCGTCTAATATGCGGGGCGCAAGAAAAATAATTGTTTTTGACGCGCGGCGCCCTTTGATAAATCCGCGTGTGTAATTGTCTGGTGCGTTGGAAAGGGACAACTCATTTAATGGTTTTGCTGATTGCGTTTGAATGTCGGCAATCACGTCGTTTTTCCATTCTAATCGCTCAATTTGCCAAAACCCAAGTGTAAATAGCGTGCAAAATGCACCGAACAATATAAGGGATGTGAATGCTTTTTTTATCATGCTCCTAGACGCCGTTGCGATGTTTGTGGTTAAGGGCAATGACAAAGGTTTTTAGAGGCTGCATCGTAAAAATACAAATCCCAAGGGCAACGCATGTCCATAAGATGGCATGCCCCCATAAAGGGATCGTTGTGTATGCCGACAAAAGAAGAGCCGAAGGCGTCAAGAGGAATCCCAAAATGAAAACAAGGAAGACCGCAGGGCCGTCGCCGCTATCGTGGTTTTTCAATTTTAATTTGCATGACGGGCATGTTTTTTTAACGGTTAACGTGAGCCTGTGCGGGAAAATCGATGCTGTTCCACATTTGGGGCAAGCGCACCGAAGCGATTGCAGAATGATTTTTTTGTTTAGCATGGCCTAGTTTGAAAGGGTGCCTGAACCCCAGAAATACACAGCAATAAAAAGGAACAACCACACAACGTCAACAAAGTGCCAATACCATGCGGCAGCTTCGAAACCGAAATGGCTTTTCTTTGTGAAGTGATTTTTCTTGGCACGAAGCCAGCAAACAGTCAGGAATATCGCCCCGACAAGAACGTGGAATCCGTGGAATCCTGTGGCCATATAGAATGTTGATGGAAAAATACCATCTTTAAATCCGAAATAATGGTGAACAAGATGGGTGTATTCATAGGCTTGGAAGCCAAGGAACGCAAAACCGATCAGGGCGCTGAGGCCGAGAGAGAGTTTAAAGCTATCATTATCGCCTTCTAGGATCGCGGCATGCGCCCATGTGACGGTACAACCAGAAAGAAGAAGCATTAATGTCATCATCAATGGTAATTCCATTGGGTTCACGGTTGGTATTCCCTCGGGTGGCCACATTCCGCCAACGGGGAAGAGTGATGCGTTAAAGAACGCCCAAAAGAACGCAACAAAGAACATGACTTCGGACATGATGAACATGATGAAGCCGTAGCGCAGGCCGATGCGCACCACCGGCGTGTGATCCCCGTCATGGCTTTCAAGCACAATGTCCGACCACCATGCATACATGATGTAAAGCACCCCGGCGAACCCCATCAGGAACAACCAGGGGGAGCCGGAATGCATCCAGTTTACTGCTCCAAACAACATGGAAAACGCACTCGCTGCCCCCAGCAGAGGCCAGATCGAGGGCG
>NVSI01000107.1 GCA_002401195.1 Alphaproteobacteria bacterium | reverse complement strand
CTTTGCCTTGCTTGGTGTTCGACGCATGATTTGCACGCGCATGGACATCGCACGTCGTCTTGGTGGGCTTCTTTCCGCCGCGCAAAAAGCCGATATGAGTTTTTGCGATACAAGCTTTACCCCAAAGGTCACTGACGGCATTACGCAAATGACGCCGCAACGACTTTCAACATTTCTTGTTAACCCTGACCGCGCATTACGTGCTATACTCACGCCCAATGAAGCTCAGGACATCATCAACCAAAAAACCGCAGGACGCGCATAAATGACGGATGCAAAGAACTTAAAAACAGCCAATGACACCTCAACGCCGACGAAGGCCGCCTTCCCTCAAGGGAAGAATGTGATTGCCGTCGCAAGCGGAAAAGGCGGTGTTGGAAAAACATGGTTCTCCATTACATTAAGTCACGCTTTGGCACGTCAAGGAAAACGCGTTCTTTTATTTGATGGTGATCTAGGCCTCGCCAATGTTGACGTTCAGCTTGGCCTTATGCCAAAACGCGATTTAAATGATGTGATCCGCGGACGCCTTAGCCTCGATAAAGTTGTCCAAACATACGAAGAAGGCGGATTTGATATTATTGCAGGACGCTCAGGGCAAGCCTCTCTTTCTGCATTGCCAAGCCAACGCCTTGCGATGCTTCGCGACCAACTTCTTGATCTTGCCCAAGATTACGATGTTGTTGTTATTGATCTTGGCGCCGGTGTTGACCGTACGGTTCGCATGATGTCCGCCTCGGCCACGCGCTCTCTTTTGATCACAACGGACGAACCAACATCCCTGACCGATGCTTATGCTTATATCAAGCTCGGTTCTGCCGCTGGTATGTCAAAACGGGTAAGCATTGTTGTCAATCAAGCATCAAGCCAACTCGAAGGCGAGAAAACATACAGAACATTGCACAAAGCCTGCGAAAACTTCTTGCGCCTTAGCCCGCCTTTGGCTGGACTTATTCGTACAGATCCACGCGTCAAAGACACTGTCCGTTCTCAAACACCTATTTTGATCCGATCTCCTAATACTGAGGCCGCACAAGACGTGGAAAAAATCGCCAATTACGTTGATGGCATTTTGAAAAAAGCGGCATCCGCCTAAGTTTTCATGCTAAACTGCCCCTATGGCAATCAACAAGCTGACACCGACAAATTTGATAGGCAACCTGTCGACAAAAATATCCTCGGCTGAACTCACCATTCAACAAGGAAATGTCACACGAACGCCTGCTGATCTTGCAAACCTACCGCGTGCAACAACTCTTCGTGGCGAAGTTCAGAACCAAAATTCAGACGGCACAACACGCATCAAAACACAGCGCGGATCCGTTGATGTGAAATTGGAGACCGCCCTTCCCAAAGGACAAAAAGTCGATATTCAACTTTCTTCAGGCTCACCTCCGCGTGACGCCATCGTTCAAACAGCCTCGCCGCGCGCCCGACCATCGCAACCGCAAACACAGACACAACCTCAACAACAAGTCCAAGCGCAGCCAACCTCCACACAGACCGCGCCTACGCAAACAGTTCAATCACAAACACCGCAGAGCGCTCAACAAGCCGCCCCATCACAGCCTTCACCTGCGGTGCAACAAGGGCAAACTGCTCCACCAAATACAGCGCTAGATTCCGTGAAAAATTTACAGACCACCGCTAAACAAGCGATTGATGCGCTGGCGACATCGACCAAACAATCCGCCGCGCCCGCGCAACAAGTGAATAAAGGTGAAAAACCACAGATACAAACACCCCAGGCTACGCAAACGACGCCAGCTCCAAACCTCAACACACAAATAAAACCCTTGCAGGCCGGGCAAGCCATTCGCCTTACGCCCCTTCCTGCCGCATTGCAAAACCCAAATGGGTTGGCTCAACTCCCAAACGTTGCGCCATCTTCCACATCGCAATTAACGCCCAGTATTTTGCAGGCACCATCCATTTCATCGTCGCAAATTTTAAATATCGCGACCTTRACGACAGGAACGCCAACAACTAATATTTCCTTTTTACAAACATCACTGTCGCCCTTCACACCGTCATTGAACGGGGCGACAATAGCAACCGCAACTTCGTCACAAAACGCAGGGACACAAACATTAATAAACGCGCTATCACAAACGCCCTTARCGGCAAAAACAAGCGCGCCAACACTCCTGAAAAATTTAATTACAACGCCGCAAATATCCTTAACAAGCGCGGCAACTGCACGCACCCCTCAAGATGCCCGCGTCCTTGCGCTTCGAACACCGATTTTTCAATCCACTCCATCACCAACTGCGCATAACTKTACGGTAAATAGCGTGGTTACAAACCCAACAACCGCAACGGCCATCGCAAATATCCAACCATCGCAAATTTTGGCACAAGCGACAGGGCAAACAACCACCCAAGGAAACCCAATCGTTCAAATTATTCCACACGCCACAGGGACAACCGCTGGGGGATCGCCCTCCCCTACGTTTTTTGCTCTGAATTACCCTGCAACAAATTTGCCCAAGGGCACGCAAATTATTCTACAACCCACATTAACGCAAAACTCCGCACCGATCGCGCCCCAAGCATGGCCCGCATTGGCCGAAACGTTCGAATCCTTATTCCCACAATTATCACAAGCGCAGGCGCAATCTCTTTTAAATGTCATTCCACGCCCCGCCGCAGCCGGACACCAATTCACCGCCACAGCATTATTATTCATCGCCGCCGCCCGAGGTGGAGAAATCAGCGGATGGATGGGTGCCCGCGCGGATCAAGTCATCCAAGGATCATCAAAAAAAGACATGTTCACACGGCTTTTGTCCGATATTAAATCCATGACGGGGCGCCCCGCGTCGACCGACCCCCAGGCGCCCGCCGCCGCGCAAGGATCCGCTGATTGGCGTGGACACACACTTCCTCTCTTATTCGGAATGGATTTATCAAAAATTCACCTTTGGACGAAACCTTTTGGCGATGACGAAAGCGAAAATGCAGATCCATCACGCGCACGCGGAACACGGTTCATTGTCGATCTTGAATTATCACACATGGGAAATGTTCAATTAGACGGGCTTGTCCAACCATACGCCAAACGCCTCGACCTTGCCTTAAAGACCGCGCATGATTTTGCCCCTGATGTCCGTCAACATTTGCGCGAAACATGGCACAATGCCTTAAAATCAATCGACATGACAGGCCAGATAGACTTCCAAACCTCTTGAGTTTGTGCGTAAAAAACCGTACAACCGTTCCCATGGCAAGAATTCTCCTCGCAGAAGACGATAACGCAATGCGCCAATGGCTGGTCAAAGCCTTGGTTCAGGCGGGGCACGACGTCGTCGATTGCTCCAACGGAAAAGACGCGCTCCTCCAGATTCACAAAACCAAAAATTTCGACCTCTTGCTGACTGATATTGTCATGCCTGGCGTTGACGGTATTGAATTGGCAAAACGCACCCAAGGCCTAATCCCAAACATCAAAACGATGTTTATCACGGGTTTTTCAGGAATGAATGTTGGCACATCGGAAAAAGACACGCATACTCATTATACAATGGCGAAACCATTCCACCTGCGGGATATGGTTAAACAGGTCGAAACAATATTAAACGGATAAAACATGTTTTCATTTCTTAAAAAGAACAGAAATTACGATAACCCTGAATTTCTAGATCAGGTTGAAATCCTGAAAGCGCGCGGCGAAGACCCGATTGCAAAAATCGCACTCAACAATCTCAAAAAAACAGAGATGATGATCGATCACGCCGGAAAAGGCCAAGAAATCATCATTACCGATATGTACGAGGCCAACCGTATCCCTCTTGAGATGCTCAATAAAGGCGATGCCTTCCTTGGGATCAGTGCGATTATCAATCCCCTTGATTGGGCGCATGACGAAGAATTACAAAAATACAAAGATACAAACGCCGCTCAAGCCAAAAAAGGCGTCGATATCGAACGCACATTTGTTTTGCAATCGCCACGTGATATTGATTCCATGCGCGCCATTATGGATGAACAAAGCGCCATGGGCATTTCCGTTCGTTATGTTTTGGAAGATGATTTAAAATCCCTTTCATACTTTCCCGACTTTACAATCATGCCATCCCTCAACCTTGTGATTTACGTTCCAAACCTCAACAACCTCACGACCTGTATCGCGACATGTGATGCTGATTTAATGTCCGAGTTGATGAAGGATTACGAAACGGTTCAAAAATACGCAACAACATGGAATTGTAACGAATGATAAGCGATCTGCTCCTTGCCTTAATTCCTGCGGCCTTTATTGCTGGATTTATAACCTCTATCGCCGGAGGGGGCGGGATTTTATTTGTTACAACCGCCATTGCCCTTGGGGTTCCATCACTCAACGCACTTGCCCTCAACCGTGTAACCGATCTTGGTGTCCTGACCGGGGCCTTTAATAATTTCCGCAAAGTCCCCGAAATTCCGTGGCGCTCTATTAAAATTTTTACGCCCCTGTTTTTAATCGGCGCCATTGCAGGAGCAAGCTTTTCAGTCTCCATTGATGAGGCTACACTTCAAACTCTCTTAATCGGTGCGGCCGTTTTGGCCATCGGCCTCACGATTATTCGCCCGCGCCCCCAAGTTAGCGGAGAGCGAAAATGGTTTCTTATCGGCTATTTTTTCATCTTTATTATTGGGTTTTGGGATGGAGCCATCGCAATGGCGGGGACAACCTTTTTCATGATCGCCGCCCATTATTTTTTCGGAATGGATTACATGAAAGCGCGCGTCGTCAACATGTTCACGGCCATTCCTGAAACAATTATTTCCGCGGCCATCCTTATCACGCATTCGACTATTTCCCTGTCCACGGGATTGACGCTTTATGTCTGCGCCGCCATCGGTGCCTATGTCGGGTCAAAGATCGCGATTACAAAGGGACAAGAGTTCATCCGTTACGGCATGATCGCCGTTTCCGTCATGATGATCGCGAAATTAGTGATTTATGACATGATTTTGAAATCATGACTTGAAATCACATCCAAAACACACTAGATAATAACCATTCCCAAAGGTGGGGCGGTTAGCTCAGGGGTAGAGCACTTGCTCGACACGCAAGGGGTCACTGGTTCGATCCCAGTACCGCCCACCATTCTAGGATTTTGTTCGTGCGAAGTTGTTAACATCTTGAAAGGTAACGATAATTTTGTGTTCAATGTGCCTGTTTTTCGACAATAAACCATACGGTCAGAAAACGCCAATCTCAACACCAAACGTTGAAGTTCAAACACTCCCGAATCCCATAGTTTTTCAGGCTTTTGGAGGAATTTCAAAGCCAGTTCAAACATAGAATCAAAGTTGATTTTTGGCTTGGCTCCAGATGATGCTTTTTCCATTGCGATGAGCTTTTCTTTCTCTAGTGATGCGATCTTTGTTTCATAGGCTTTGATCACGGTTGGTGTTTCAGAATTTACGATCCGCTCAAGCAGTTGATCGATCTTCTTCTCGATTTGCTGCACTTTATCTTTGAACAAAACGGCATTCTGACTTGCTTGCGCTGATCGTTGATCCCATGCATCTTTAAACATCCGAGTGTATAACGCGAATATTCCATCATTTGGGCGAAGTGTTTTAATTACTGTTTCAAACTCTTCTTCAAGTCGAGCTTTACGAATA
>NVSI01000106.1 GCA_002401195.1 Alphaproteobacteria bacterium | reverse complement strand
TGGCGTGCGAAATATTAATGGATATAACACACGTATTTTAGAGGCGCGTGATAAGGGCGAAAGCCTGTCCCGTAAAGTGCAAACAGGATTTGATCCAGACACAGGAAAACCCGTTTATGAGGAGCAACCGATCGAATTGGTTGAGCTTCCGTATATTGTTGTGATTGTTGATGAATTTGCCGATTTAATGTTGGTCGCAGGGAAAGAAGTTGAAAACGCGATTCAGCGTCTTGCGCAGATGGCACGCGCCGCCGGAATTCATATTATCATGGCGACTCAGCGCCCATCCGTTGATGTGATCACGGGTGTGATTAAAGCGAATTTCCCAACGCGGATTTCATTCCAAGTGACATCTAAAATTGACTCCCGCACGATCTTGGGTGAAGGCGGAGCAGAACAGCTTTTGGGGATGGGTGACATGCTTTACATGGCAGGAGGCGGACAAATTAAACGTGTTCATGGGCCTTTTGTTGCGGATAACGAAGTGCAAGACGTAGTCGATCATTTGAAGGCTCAGGGAGAGCCAGATTATATGGATACATCCGTTGGTGGCGGGACTGGTGGCGGAGATGGAACATCTTTGTTCGACGGGTTTGGAGAGGGTGCATCGGATGAAAAAGTCGATGAATTATATGACGAGGCTGTTGCCCTGGTTGCACGCGAAGGAAAGGCCTCGACATCATTTATACAACGATATTTAAAAATTGGGTATAACCGCGCGGCAAGCATTATCGAGGAAATGGAACGTCAAGGCGTTGTCTCTCAAGCCACGGCAACGGGTAAGCGTGAAGTTCTGATTGGCGAGGTCTAGTCCAACCGCGGCCAATCACCTGATGCGATGGCGGTTAATGTGTGTGGATCGTTTCCGCTACGCATTTGATAAACCCAATAATTGGTCGCCACACGTTCAACAAATGACCGCGTTTCCGATGATGGAATGAGTTCAATAAATAATAAAGGGTCTCGTTCTTTGATTTCGCGCTTCCATCGTCCTAATTTCCCAGGGCCCGCGTTATACGCAATGGCCAGTCCAAACAAGTCGTTATTCACGGCCTCTAGGGACATTAGATGTTTCAGATAATTGGCTCCAATATTTACATTTATACGGGGGTTTTGAAGCTGGGATCGCCCGGCCTTTGTTTTATAGGTCGAATCCTCGGTGATAAAGGCCGCTGTTTCGGGCATAACTTGCATTAACCCTGTCGCGCCCGTAGGGTTTTTCGCAGTGGAAATAAAACGAGATTCTTGACGAATAAAGGCATTTAATAACGGAATATCGCTGTTTTTTTGTTCTTTTGTCCATGATGAAATGGGGAATAATCCAGCATCGTAAAACCCACCAGCCGGATTTGGAATAATGGATGAAAACCGCATGGAATATCCAGCCAAATTATAATGTTGCGCCAATGATAGGGCGGCCTCTTGTAGGGCATTGTTGTTTTTAACAGGTAGAGCGAATAATTCAGATTCGGCCATGGTTAATTGGTTGATTTCGGCCAGAGCAACCGCGCGCGCTCCGGCGGGATGTTGTTGTAAAACATTTTGCATCTTGGGYGTATAGGCCGGCATCGTCCAGTTGAAATCATACCCGTAACCCAGTGCCTTTGTCGCGATCAGGCCATAAAATGTGCGCTGATATTTAACGGCCGTTGCCAAAAGAGGGCTGACCTCCTTGAATAATTTTGCACGGGTTGCGGAGCGCGCCCCCCAATAGGACGCGGCAGACGTCATCCATGGCGAGGCATAGGGCGCCTTACTGGCTAATGTGAAATATTTTGTAGCGCTTTTGAAGTCTTTATTAATCCACGCGGTAAGTCCCAATATCCACCCTGGAATGGGTGTTTCCTTTGATGCTTTCAAGGCCTTTAATGCCGTCATGCGGGCTTTTTCAGGGTGATTGAGATACAGATAAACAGACGCGATAGAGGATAAGATTTGTGATTTATCCACGGGATCGATATAGCGCTGAACGCCAT
This sequence comes from Alphaproteobacteria bacterium, assembly GCA_002401195.1. GTDB lineage: Bacteria > Pseudomonadota > Alphaproteobacteria > Micavibrionales > UBA1664 > UBA1664. The sequence continues at coordinate 3,673 of NVSI01000106.1, read as the reverse complement.
GTTTATTGAAATAATGAAGCGCGGCGGTTGCCGATCCTCGGTGAAGAGATTCGCGGATTTCACGTCTGACATTATTCACGGCGCGGCGTTGTTGCGCGCTATATTTACTGGATAAATATTTTGATCCATTCGCAAAATAGCGAAGCTCCCCCATCGTTCCTGTGACACGATTTTTATAGCTTGCCGCTGATTTATTTTTTATTTTTTTTGCAATTTTTATGGATTGTGGGTGGTCGGAATATGTGTCCAGCCAGTCGCGAAAGTCTTTGTCTGTGGCATTCGATTTCGTGTGGAACAGGCGTTGTGCATGGATGTGCCCCATAAGAATGGTGTTATCAATTTTACTGATCAAGGTTCGGGCTTGGTTAAATTTCCCTACATGTTGCAGGCGGTAAATTTCGCGGTAAAGTTCTGCGTCTTTTTTATTGAGAGGTTTTTCCGTCTCGGATATTTGAAAAGAGGCGGCGGGGGGCGGTGCAGTTCTTGTCTTTATTTCTTCTTCTCGTTTTTTTACAGATGTTAATGGCGTGTCTGTCATTGGTTTGTGGGCGGGGATAGGGACGTTTAACGCGGCCTGTACAGCAAAGGAAAAGAAAAGAAAGAAAGGAAGAAACAAAAAATTACGCATCGGTGATCTTTCCCTTAAGTGACAGGATGTCTGCCCATGTTTTGCGTTTTTGTAGTGGGTTGTTCAAAAGAAAATCAGGCGTATATGTCACAATCGCAGGTATTTTGGATGGTCCGTATTCAAACCATTCCCCGCGCACGCGCGACATGGATTTTGTCGTGTCCAAAAGAGTCTTTGCGGCCACGTTCCCTAAAATCAGAAGGTGTTGAGGGGCAACAAGGTCGATTTGTTTTTCAATGAATGGTTTCGAAAGCGCTAAATGTTCGGCTGTTGGTGTGCTGTTCCCTGGTGGACGCCAATGCGTGATGTGAGTGAGGTACGCATCCTCGCGCGACAAATCAATTGACGCTAAGATCTTATCCAAAAGTTGCCCGCCGACGCCAGAAAACGCGTCTCCGCTTCGGTCTTCATCATTGGATGGCGGGTCGCCAATAACCATGATATCGGCCTTTGTGTTCCCGTCGCCTAAAACCATGTTGGTTGCTGTCTTTTTCAGCGGGTGGTCCGTGAACTCCAAAATGGCGGCGGAAAGTTCGTCAAAATTGGTGCATGCGCTTGCTGCGTTTTTGGCGGCCTCAATCAAGGAACTGTTGATTTTAATGTCTGTTTGTTTTGGTTCTGCGACACGGGGCGTTGGCGCTTTTTCGGGCGCCATGAATGACGGTGTCTCAAGCTCTTGCTTTGAGAAGCGATCATTGGGCGCGTCCGCGATGGCGATATCCACGCCAGCGTCCATATACCATTCCAAAGCGGCCAAATCTGCGTTTGTCATCAACTCTTTCTTAACTATCTAAATACTATATAATTATTTGTAGTCACATATTCGGATAAAATAAAGGATATTTCATATGGAACGGAACGATAGAGAGTCGATGGAGTATGATRTTGTTATTGTAGGCGGCGGCCCATCGGGGCTGTCATGTGCGATACGATTGAAACAACAGGCCGAAAAAGCAGGTAAAGAGATAAGCGTTTGTGTTCTTGAAAAAGGGTCAGAAGTTGGCGCTCATTTATTGTCTGGTGCGGTTTTTGAACCGCGTTCGCTTTATGAACTGTTCCCTGATTGGAAAGAACGCGGCGCGCCTTTAAAGGTTAAGGCCGGAAAAGATAAATTTTTATTCCTGACAAAAAACAAATCCTTCCGTTTGCCAACGCCTCCTCAGATGCACAATAAGGGAATTTATATTATCTCATTGTCTCAATTGGGGCGTTGGATGGCCGAACAGGCCGAACAAATGGGCGTTGAAATTTACCCTGGTTTTGCCGCGGCGGAAATTTTATATCATGCGGATGGGTCCGTTAAGGGCGTCGCCACGGGCGATATGGGTATTAATAAAGAGGGCGAAAAAACAGACGCGTTTGAGGTTGGAATGGAATTGCACGCCAAACAAACGGTTTTCGCCGAAGGGTGTCACGGTTCTCTTACCAAAGAGCTAATTTCAAGATTTGATTTACGGGCGGACTCTGACCCACAAACTTATGCTCTTGGGATCAAAGAAATTTGGGAAGTTGCACCAGAAAAACATAAAGAAGGCGATATTGTTCATACGGCAGGTTGGCCTTTGGATTCAAAAACTTATGGTGGTTCGTGGATCTATCACTTTGAGAATAATTTAGTGTCGATCGGATATGTTGTTGGGTTGGATTACCAGAACACATATTTGTCACCGTTCGAAGAAATGCAGCGGTTTAAAACGCATCCATCAATTAAACCGTTATTGGATGGTGCAAAACGTATTTCATATGGCGCGCGAACATTGGTCGAGGGTGGGTTGCAATCACTCCCTAAATTGACATTTCCTGGCGGATTGTTGGTTGGGGATACGGCTGGATTTTTGAACGTTGCCAAAATTAAAGGCAATCACGCGGCGATTAAATCGGGTATGTTGGCGGCGGATTCTATTTTTAATGAATTTGATAAAGAAATTGAATTACAATCGCTTGAAGTCATTTCCTATAGTGATGCATTCAAAAAAAGCTGGCTTTATAAAGAACTGTATAAGGTGCGCAATATCCGCCCCGGATTTCATAAAGGGTTTCTGTTTGGATTTTTACATGCGGCGTTTCAAACGATCGGTGGGTGGCTATTGCCATACACATTAAAAAATCACGCAGATCACGCACAGTTAAAATTGGCGACGGAATGTCAAAAAATTGATTATCCTAAACCGGATAATGTTTTGACCTTTGACCGCCTGACATCTGTTTTTATTTCGGACACGGCGCATGATGAAGATCAGCCGGCGCATTTGAAATTAAAGGATGCCTCCATACCGATGGATGTGAATTTAGAAAAATATGCGGAACCGGCGCAAAGATATTGCCCTGCAGGCGTGTATGAAATTGTTGATAATAATTTCATCATTAACGCTCAAAATTGTGTGCATTGCAAAACATGCGATATCAAGGATCCATCACAAAATATTAATTGGGTTGTGCCACAAGGTGGCGGTGGCCCGAATTATTCAGTGATGTAGAAAGGTTTATCAGCATGTTCTTTTTTATCCGCACGGTGTGTTTATTTTTGGTTCTATTTTTAGGGCTGTCTGTGGCGATGCAAAAATTCTTTGTGAATGTTGTTTCATCGGATGAGCGCGCGATCATGCCGACCTCGTTAACAATGGCCCTGCCGTCATCTCTTGTCCGAACACATGATACGAAAACGGGATTGTTATTGGCAGGACGCATTGCACAAAACAGCCGTGATTGGGCACATGCGCGCGCGAACTTTACGGCCTTGAACGAAAAATTCGAAGGCAACGCCACGACTTCATTACGGGTTATGACGCTGGCTTTGGGCGCGGGTGATTTTGATCAAGCCATCAAAACGGCCGAGGCGATTAATACGGATTATCTGTTGAATGACGCGTTTAAGGATGATGGTGAAACATTCGATCTTGCGCGCTTGCTTCTTGTGGGGAAGCTTGTCAAAGAAGGCGATATTGATGGGGCGCAGGCTTTGATTGATACGCTTCACCGCGGGGCTCTTTCATCCTTTGCAAAACCGATTATGGAGGCAATTTTAACGGCAGGTCAAAAAGATAA